>JBFFLO010000318.1:0-3891 GCA_041554895.1 Lutimonas sp.
ACGATTCAGGAATTGATCGGTTCGGGAAGGCTAAATTTGATTTCCAACAAGTCGCTTAAAAAGAACCTTTATCAATGGTTGCAATTGTTGAAGGATGCTGATGAAGATTTTAAAAATCAGGACCAGCAGGCCTCTACTTTGCTCATTCCCTATTTATACAAAAGGCTTTCTGTGAGGAACATCAATCATTATGGAGGGCTTGGTAGCGCTCAAAAATCTAAACTTTTTGATGGTGACTACAGTGTCATATTTAACGACCTGGAATTTGAAAATTTATATGAGGGTAAATTGTTCTGGAACCAGACGCTTATCAACCATTACAGGGACCTGGATTCTTTAGCCGCTGAGATAATGAAGCAGTCAGGGGGGGTGTAAAAGAGCAGGGAAAACCATCTTACAAATTCCCATTTCAAACAAAGGCCTTACTAAAATCATAGGATGATATAACATCAGCAACCAAAATCAACAGAACAATGATGCTGGTCAGTGTACACATCCCACCCAGGGCCTATCTTTAAAGCTATATAACTTTTAAATCAATAGTCATGAAAAATTTAAAGTATGTGCTGATTGTGTTTGTCGCTTTAACTGCAATGATTGCATGTAATAATGATGATGATGATGATGATAGATATGTAAATCCGATTGTAGGAACATGGGGGATGTCTGAGACTGAAGATGGCTTTACGATAACCGTCTCTGTTACGTTTTTAGAAAACAATAAAGGTACAATAGTCACCACGATTAGTTTTGAAGGAGAAACTGAAACCGATACCAGTTCATTTACATGGCGTACTTCTGGTGATCAATTGACCATGGTGATTGATGGAGAAACCGACGTGTTAACTTATTCGATATCCGGCAATAAGCTTACCGTTACGGATGATGAAGGCTTTGAATTGGTTTTTACCAGAGAGTAATATGCGTTAAACCCTTATCTTACTAAAGTATAACCTCGCTGGAAACTAGCGGGGTTTTTTTTGTTGAAGATTTCTTCTTTGCTCTTTTGTCTTGAAACAAATGAAGCGATAGCGAATTAGCTCAGTTCAGTCTTCGATTTCATGTGTTTCATCTTTATATCAAAACCGTATCTGCATACTAATGATCTCTTTTAAGCGTTTGTACATCAGTTCATAGAGTAGAAACTATAATAAACAGGCCGTTCTTGAAAAGCCATACGAGTAGAGACTTCTAACAAAAAAAATAAATATCATGAAAAATTTAAAGTATGTACTGATTATGTTTGTTGCTTTGACTGCAACGATTGCATGTAGTGATGACAGTGATGACAGTGATGTAAATCCCATTGTAGGAACATGGGGCATATCCGGGTCTGAATCTGGTTTTGAAGTAAGCCTATCTGCTACTTTTACAGCAAACAATAAGGGTACAATGGTTGTAACAATTGGTCTTGGTGGAGAATCTCAAACTGAGAACAGTTCATTTACATGGAGTACTTCGGGTGATCAATTAACGATGGTGATTGATGGAGAAACCGAAGTATCCACTTATTCGATTTCTGGCAATAAGCTGACCATTATAGATGATGACGGTACTGTAACGGTTTTAACGAGAGAGTAATACGCGTTAACCTTATCTTACTATAAGTATAACCTCGCTGGAAACTAGCGAGGTTTTTTTATGTTTTTTATCCGCGTTTTTGTAACATATTGTGCTTTACCCTTTTTGTGGATAGCGGATTCTAGGATACAATACAATGCATGAAATCGAATCAGCCTGCGGGCAGGCAGGTCCAATCAAAACCCTGCTTTGATATTCAATATTCAACTATTTCCATACGAGTATACTGCCCCGATAAGTATTTAACCTTATTCATACATGATTTCATACCGTTCGTCCCTGTTCGTTTTTAATCGCCTCGTCTTAAGCGTATCTTCAATGAAAATAAATTTTTCGATATGAAACCAACTAAACTTTTATGTATGACACTTGCATTGCTTTTTGCAATCACTAGTGTAAGTTGCGAACAAAAAACTAAAGAGGCGCCAGCTCCGCCTGAAGCTCCTGCTGCTCCTGAAGCTATGGAAGCCACAGAACCCTATACAGTTGATGAGGCGATGAACCCATTGAATGTTTACAGGGACAAGACCAACGTATTTGCTGACTCCTTAAATGTGCAGCTATATGAATTGATTTTAGAGCCCGGGGATTCAATAGGCCTGCACTCGCATCTTGATCATACGATTTATGTGCTTGAAGGCGGAACCGGAACCATTTGGGCCGGCGGAAAAGATCCACAGGAAGTTAAGTTTGTTGCGGGTCAGGGATGGCTTGGCGGACCGCTTACTGATGCTGCCAAGAATACTGGCGATACCAGAATAAGGGTTCTTATCACAGAGATCTTCAGGCCTAGAATGCAGTAGGTTAAATGTGTGAATGCATGAATTTGTAAGATCTAATATTCAGTGGAACTAATTCGTTTTTACGTTTTTTGTTTTGAATTAAAATAGGCCGCTTGCGATCTAAAAAAAACGAATCGTGTTGTGACCGCTCAGCGGGTGACTTCAGCTCACCCGCTGAGTTTTTTTGTTTTAGAAGATCCAATCTCCATTACTCCAATCATTTTCCTATATTTATCACTCAACGAACTAACCCTATGATTCCTTTTTTTAGAGGACAGAGCGTCAAGAAAATGTCTGGAAGACATTTTTAGCGCTTGGGCCAGATGGCGCGGGGGCATTGATAGTAATAATTATGATAAATTTTTTTAGACGAACCCGTAAAAAAATGGCTGATGATAACAAACCCATGAAATATGCGCGTTATGCGATTGGTGAGATCGTACTTGTGGTGATTGGGATCTTGATCGCTTTACAGATCAATAATTGGAATGAAGAGCGGAAAAACAAAAAATGGGAACGGCAATTCCTTAACGATCTGAGAAATGAACTTCAAAATGACCGTCAGCAATTGAGCGAAGTGGTTGAATTTCAAAAAACAAAAAAAGAAGCGACTGGTGAGATCATGGAAATTCTAAAGGTTCCAAACCCTTCAAAAAAACCATTGATCGATTCCCTTTTCTATTATATCATCTCAGGAAACCGGACTTTCTTTCCTACCTCAGGAGTATATGATTCTGGTCTTTCTGCGGGGAAAATTGAAAACCTTCAGAATGATAGCTTGAAATACATGATTATGAATTTATATAATCATTACTATAAAAGATTGGTCTACAATGGTGAAATCTATGATCAAAGAGTGGAGAAAATAGCATGGGAGCGAAAAGAGTACTTTGACAAGAATGCGCAAAAAATCCGTTCCTGGGATCAGATAACTTCATTGAAATTCTATACTCACATTGAATTTCTTGATACAGAAACCGGCGTTTATGTGACCTTAGCTGATGCGAACCTACAAGAAATCAACACTATTATAGCGCTAATCAACAATGAAATACAATGATTCCATTCTTCCGTAAAATCCGTAAAAATGGCTGATAAAAGTTTTACTTGACAACTGCTATATCATGTTGTGACCGCTCAGCGGTTGACTTCAGCTCTCCCGCTGAGTTTTCTGTTTTGAACCAAGTGAAACAAGGTAAGACTCATTCATTTTTCCTGTTCAATTCATTTCTTCTCATGGGCATGGCATCTACTATATTAAACAGCGCTTCTTTTCTCAGGACTTCTGTTTGCTGAAGTTTTATCCCTCCATCTAATCCTATTAAGATGACTTCAAAATCTTCTTTGTCATTTAAGATCTTCCCTATTTCCTTTCCTTGTTTTTTGCCTGAATCGATCACTTCAGGATTCGTAAAATCGATCATTTCAAAATCGTCTCCGATAATTTTATACAATATAAATTTACGGTCCTCCAGTTCGTCATTAGAATTGCTGAATTCTTTGATTTGTTCCTGATACATTGCTGAGG
>JBFFLO010000319.1:0-3885 GCA_041554895.1 Lutimonas sp.
TCATTGGGATTGTCAAACTCAGAGATTTCTTCGTTAAGCCGAAGCATGCATAAATCCCAGGGTTTTGGAAGTACTGGAACCAGAGGCAGCGATATGGAGTATGTGAAACTTTTAAAGGGAAAGATGCCTGCTGATCAAAAGAACATATTTGAAGGGGTTGATACCAGCTGGTCAAGGGTAGAAGGAGGAGAACCTATTCAGCTTATGCTGGAAAAAGTGCAAAGAGAATTTGATTTTAGGGAGCCATCCAAAAGTGTTCCTGATCTTCTTAAGGCCTACTCATTAATCCGTGATATAAAGGATGAGCACTGGAAGCTTTTGAAATTAAAGGAAATCAAGGATGTGATTGCAGCTTGTTCGGGCCTTTATTTAGAGGCCGTTGCGGCAGTTCCGTATGCTTCCGGAGGTGAGGATATTTCCCTGAAGCTTGAAGCGATCAATAGAAGTGATCAAAAAATGGTGTTAAAATCAGTTCAGCTTTTACCTCAGCAAAAGAACATCGGACTTGACAAGGACCTGGCCAATAACATAGGGCTACAAGAGGAAGTTGATCTATCCATTTCCACAGATGCCGGCCTTACGGCACCTTACTGGCTTGAAGAAAAAGGGAGCCTTGGAATGTATAAAGTCGATAATCCTTTAATGGTTGGGAACCCTCTTACCTTAGCAGACCATAAGGTGGTTTTCACGATTGATTTTGAGGGTACTTCGGTCGATTTCACAAAAGATGTGCTTTACAAGTACAATGATCCTGTAAAAGGAGAAGTGTACCAGCCATTTGAAATTGTTCCAAAAGCAGTTGCTGATATAGCCTCAAAAGTGGTGATTTTTAGTGAAGACCAGGCCAAGCAAATCCCGGTAACCGTCACAGCCTTTAAAGAAGGCATCTCAGGGAGTATCTCTTTAGAAGTTCCTGCGGGTTGGAAGGTGTCTCCGGAAGTGGTTGATTTTCAAATGACTTTTAAAGGAGAAGAGGCAAATTTTTTCTTTACATTAAGCCCTACCAAGGAACAAAGTGAAGGATATATAAAGCCGATTGTCATGATAGACGGCAAAAAATTTGATCAAACAATGGTTGAAATCAACTATGACCATATCCCGAAGCAATCGGTGCTTTTACCTGCAGAGTCAAAGGTTGTACGGTTGAACCTTGTCAAAAAAGGGCAGTCAATTGGTTATATAAAGGGAGCCGGAGATGAGGTCCCAAAGTATTTAAAGCAAATCGGGTATAAGGTAACAGAAGTGCTCCCACAAAATATATCAGCTGATCTGTTGCGACAGTTTGACGCCGTAATTATGGGCATCAGGGCCTATAATACGGTTCCGGAGCTAAAAGTCAAGCAGGCAGCGATTCTTGACTATGTTTACCAGGGAGGAAATGTTATCGTTCAGTATAATACCAATAGGAGTTTGGTAGTAGAAGATAACCTGGCACCTTATAAGCTTGAATTGTCAAGAGATCGTATTACCGATGAAAACGCCAAAGTCAGTTTTTTGAACAAGGACCAAGAAGTACTGAATTATCCGAATAAAATTTCGGCAAAGGATTTTGACGGATGGGTTCAGGAAAGAGGGCTATATTTCCCGAATAAATGGGCAAAAGAGTTTACCCCGGTTCTTTCATTTCAAGAAAACGGTGATGCGCCGATGGAAGGCAGCCTTTTGGTGGCCAAATACGGGGAAGGATATTATATGTATACCGGTCTGTCTTTTTTCAGGGAACTGCCTGCAGGCGTTCCGGGTGCCTATAAATTATTTACAAACATGATTTCTATTGGGAAGAATGATTTTGAAACCAAATTAAAAAAATAAGACATGGAACAAGAAGAGATCGTATCCAGAAAATGGAAAAAATTATATACTTATATGTTGATCGCTAACACGGTTTATATCGTTATTTTTTATATCATCACACAAATTTATTCTTGATCCATGGCAACATTAGATTGGGTAGTTTTATTGGTCACGCTTTTGTTTATTGTGATATACGGATCATGGAAAACCAAGGGCAGCAAGAATGTAAAGGATTTTATCAAAGGGGGGAGTGAAGCAAAATGGTGGACCATAGGTCTGTCGGTTATGGCAACACAGGCAAGTGCCATCACCTTTCTTTCAACCCCCGGGCAGGCCTTTCACAGTGGTATGGGATTTGTCCAATTCTATTTCGGATTGCCATTGGCGATGATCATCATATGCATGGTTTTTATTCCAATATACCACAGGTTGAATGTTTATACTGCGTATGAATACCTGGAAAGCAGGTTTGATTTGAAAACCAGGTCCTTAGCGGCGATTTTATTTCTGATTCAGCGTGGCTTAGCGGCTGGAATCACGATTTTCGCCCCAGCTATCATACTCTCGGCGGTATTGGGTTGGGATCTTCTTACGCTCAATATTATCATAGGCGTTCTGGTTATTATTTACACGGTCAGTGGAGGTACAAGAGCTGTAAGTGTTACCCAAAAACAGCAAATGGGGATTATTTTTATCGGGATGTTTGCAGCATTCTTTATCATTTTAAGTTATTTGCCACAAGATATATCGTTTTCAAAAGCGATTGCAATTGCCGGTGCCGGCGGGAAAATGAAAGTCCTTGATTTCTCCTTCGATTTAAATAACCGTTATACCATTTGGACAGGCTTCCTGGGAGGAACTTTTTTGATGTTGTCCTATTTTGGGACCGATCAGTCACAGGTGCAACGATATTTGTCTGGCAAATCGGTAAGAGAAAGCCAACTGGGTTTGTTGTTCAATGGCTTTTTAAAAGTTCCTATGCAATTTTTCATTCTTTTGGTAGGCGTCATGGTATTCGTTTTTTATCAATTTAATATTTCTCCTTTGAACTTTAACCCTGCAGCAACAGGAGCCGTGATGAATTCTGAATTTGCTCAGGAGTATACAGAACTCAACGATCAACATATAGCTACTTTAGAGCAGAAGAAAATATTGCAGATAGATTTCGCTGAGCATCCGGAAAACCTGGAAGTGCAAGATCAGATCAAGGCCCTGCAAGCAAAAGAGTTGGAAAACCGGGAAGCGGCTAAAGAGCTCATTTTAAAAGCGGATCCCTCAAAGGAGGTAAATGATAAAGATTATGTCTTTATCCATTTTATTCTGAATAATTTGCCACGAGGCCTTATTGGTTTGTTGCTGGCCGTGATCCTCTCTGCGGCTATGTCTTCAACAGCCTCTGAATTGAATGCCCTGGCAGCAACTACTACCATGGACTTGTATAAGAGGAATGATAAAAAGGAACGAGATGACATGTATTATGTCACCGTAACAAAATGGTTTACACTGGGCTGGGGGATACTTGCCATACTGATCGCAAGTATCGCTAACCTGTTCGATAATCTCATTCAGCTTGTCAATATTATTGGCTCTATTTTTTATGGCAATATCCTGGGAATATTTTTGATTGCCTTTTTCATTAAATATATCCGTGGAAATGCGGTATTCATAGCCGCGCTTATTACGCAAGCCTTGATTATAGGTGTCTTTGCCATGGATGTTTTACCATACCTTTGGCTGAATCTTCTCGGGTGTGTCCTGGTTATTGCACTGGCTATCCTGATACAGATGTTTGCTAAACGGAAAGCAGTATCATAGACATAGACATAAAAAAAAGCCTCAAGTTCATTGAGGCTTTTTAATAAGACTTATAATTTGATTATTCAACCGTAAGGTGCAGGCGGACCTTTTCCCAAGCGAATGCAATACCCGAACTGTCAACAGCATACATCAGTTGTTCTTGTGCATCACTGCTAAATTCAGGCTTGACGTTTACTCTTAAAGCATCTTCAGCCTCATTGTAGGAGTAAGCACCCCAGCCATCGTTTTTCTTGTTAAAAATAGCTACCCAATCGCCTGTTTCATTTGGAATAA
>JBFFLO010000320.1:0-3881 GCA_041554895.1 Lutimonas sp.
CCTCCTCTTGATAAACTCACAGAGCAATTTTTTGTTGCCGTTTCTATGTTAAGGATAAGACCCAAAATGAATGAAAAGAATTATAGATTATAAATTTTCAACTGGCACACCATAATAGAACTCCAGTAATTTTACCCTGAATATAAAGTCATATTTGGCTCTTAAAAATTCCGCATTCGCAGCGACCAGCCTGTTTTTAATCTGACCGTAGTCAAAAGAATTAAGCACGCCAACATCAAAACGCTCCTGGGCGTATTCAAATGACACTTCTCGTGCTTCCAAAGTTCTCTTGGATGCTTGGTATAACTTTAAGGATCCCAATGCATCGGCATAAACCTGGTGTATGGTCCTTTCAAGATCCAGTTCCTCTTGATTCAATTGATACTTTTGCTGTTCATAATTGATCTTTGCCCTCCTTACATTATTCGAGGCACTGAATCCGTTAAGAACAGGTATTTGTAAAGACACGCCAAACGAGCTTCCCTTGTTCTGATCAAATTGATCAAAAAACCCATCAGCAGGCCCGGTTATCGGAATTAAATTCTGGGAAATCACATTGTCCCCGGTAGTTTCCACCTGTCCAATGATCCTTGTTGGGCTGTTTGGATCTAATTGGGCTCCTATTATCCTATCTCGGTCAGAATATCTTGAATTCCAGTTAAAAAAACCGGACAAGGTAGGTTGCATTGCGCCTTTGGCCAACTTTATGTCGCTTTCAGCAATTTCTATATTGGTTTGGGCCACCTTGATCTCGTTTCTGGTTTCCAAGGCTTTCTCAAAAATCTTGTCAACAGAATAATCAGCCAGGTTGAGCAAAGGCAAGGTTGCAATTTCTTCAGTGGCAATATCAAAATTGTCATAATCCTCCAATTGCAGCAGCTGGGCCAAAGAAATGATCGCTAATCTTACCCTGTTTTGGGTAGTGATTAAATTTTGTTCATCAGAAGCTAAGGTAGCTTCTACATCCAATAAATCTCCTCTTGGAAGCGTACCGGCTTCAACAAGCTGGCTCGTTCTGGCCAATTGGTCTTTGGTAATTTCTA
Organism: Lutimonas sp.; assembly: GCA_041554895.1. Classification (GTDB taxonomy): domain Bacteria; phylum Bacteroidota; class Bacteroidia; order Flavobacteriales; family Flavobacteriaceae; genus Lutimonas. The sequence goes on from JBFFLO010000320.1 coordinate 1,044, forward strand.
CCTGGGGAATAGCCACGTTAACTGCCTCTTTGCTAAATAATACTTCCAAATAACCATTAATGACAAAAAGCGAAATATTATCCTTGCTTAGATCGAGCTGGTATTGACTGGCCAAAATACTTAACTGCGCCCTGCGCAATTGGTTTTGATTTCTCAAACCCCTGTAAATATCTATTCCGGAAGAAACACCTCCGTTTGCGATCTGTGTAGTTTGATTGATAAGAACACCTGTTGTAACATCAGTGGTAAGTCCAGAGTTCCAGGCAGTTGATGAATTTAAATTGAGCCTGGGAATAAAATTTCCAATCGCTCCTCTTTTATCAACTTCTGCAAGCGCAATGTTATTTTCTGATTGCTTTACAGTAATATTATTTTCTATGGCATAATCAACGCATTCTCTGAGGGTCCATTTCTTTGCATTCAGGTTTGCTTCTTGTGCTGTAACAGACAAAAAAATGCTGAAAAACAAGATCAAGGTTAGTGGTGCTTTCATATATATGTGAAATTTCAATATGTGAATTTTGAATATAAGACGAGGTCTTAAAATATTTGTTACACTATTTTCTAAATTTATCTTATAACAGATTTCTTCCAGTTCCTGTAGAATAAAAACATTGCAACAGCGATAAGTAAGTATGGAAAGGCCATTAGGTATACTATACCCGAGTTAATTCCTTCAGCAACCTCTTCCCCTCCTTGTTCAACAACTGCCCGACACATGGCACATTGGGCATTTGTATCCAAAGAAAAAAAGATAACCAGTACTAAAAGGATTTTTTTATACATGAAGTGTTTTTTTATTGCTTATTGTACCATTGATACAAGTCAAAAATATCAGTGGACAAAATTACGCATATAGTGAAAACCTGCCAAATTTTATCAGCTAATCCTGGCCGAGTTTAGAAAAGCCTGAGAAATGAGCTTTTTATCTGAAAGCAAAAGGAGTAAGAAATATGCCAATTGACGCGGGTCTGTTTTTATTAGCCGTAATACGGTAAAATCATCACATAAACGATAACGCCGCTAATGGTTACATATAACCATAATGGCCAGGTAATGCGGGCAATTTTTTTATGCCTCTCAATATCATCCGTAATAGCTCTCACGTAAGTAATCAAAACAAATGGGATGACAACTATTGAAAGAAGAATGTGTGAAATCAAAATCAGGTAATAAATATATTTGAAAACCCCTTCACCTCCATAAGAAGTAGAGTCTGAAGTCATATGGTACAACACATACATGACCAAAAAAAGTACTGAAAAGGCAATAGCGGTCTTCATCAGCCGCTTATGTAATTCCATATTCTTCATTTTTATGGCCCATAGGGCAACCATCAAAATCAGGGCAGTTACTGCATTTGTACCCGCATATATTGGTGGCAGGAATACAGGCAACTCGATATCCAGCTTTACACCAAATAATACGGCTACGACCAATGGAATGGCTATGGACAGTACAACAATGATTCGATTGTATTTTTTTGACGCTTCCATCTTTCTCTTCCTATTCTTTTAAAAGTAGTTTGATATCCTCTTTTAGCCATTGAATTTCCTTTTCATCCAGCCCATTATAAAATTTGATTGGATTCTCGTTCTCTCCTATTATAACAGTCCTTGACCTGATATAGCCTTCCTTATCAACCAGCGCAAACAAACCTGAATGCTCAAACCCTCCTTCAACATCCTTGTTTTCACCAGCATATAATCGAAACCCATCATTTGAGAATGCATAGACATCGTTCTTATCTCCTGTTAAAAAATACCAGTTCTTTAAAGTAGCCCCCTTTGCCTCCGCATATGCCTTTAATACTTCAGGCGAATCCTTCTCTGGATCTATCGAAACAGAGGCAATGGCAAAAGAAGGATTTCCATAAAACTCATTTTGAATTTTGACCATATTCTCATTCATTCTGGGACAGATCGTAGGACAGGAGGTAAAGAAAAATTCAACCACGTACACTTTGTCCTCAAAATTACCATTGTTTACCAATTTATTATGCTGATCCGTAAATTCAAAGGCAGGAACTTTTTCGAACTTTAAGAGTTGGTTCCCGGTAAAGTTCTTCACGATCTTAGGAACGGCATAAATGCCGAAGATCAGAATAATAAAGGTAATTGCGATATAAGAGTTCTTCTTCATAATGATCTTATATATTTAAATTGATTAGATTTCTCTTTTATTCTTTTTTAATGCCAGCCTGTATTCGGCCATCACCACCTTGACATCATCAACCATTTCCTGGTGCACGGTAGCTACAGATTCTGCATTATAACCATATAATAATCCTTCCTCTTGGGCTTCTTCATCATTTCTTCCCCTGAGGGTCAACTCCCTGTCTATGATAAAGGCATATGGAGTATAGTACTGGTCATCCAAAGTATAAGAAGTTTTAAGGCTTCCAAACATTTTTTCTACTTCATCTCCATCCCCAAAGACAAAATGCCATTTATCCACATTATAGGTAGCCCCAAGTTCTTTCTTTAACTGCTGGGCATCAGCCTCTGATCCCTCAGGCAAAACAACCACAAACTGAAACCCTTTAAAACCATAAAAATGCTTATAGATCTTTTCATTGAGGTTTAGCGCATTGGTTTTGTGATTGAGAAGGTCAGCACCAAGAAAACAGACTACGCTGATATGGTTTTTCAGTTTAACCGTATCTGAGCTCGAAAATGCTTCTATATCATCAACCTGCTCAGTAAGCCGGGGTAATTTTGCAAAGTTATTGGTACCTGTCAAAAGAAACAGGTAAAACAACAAGGGTCCGAAAAAAAGAATGGATAAAACAACTGTATTTTTACTGGGTTTTGCCATGATGCAAAGGTATAAAAAAAG
>JBFFLO010000321.1:0-3850 GCA_041554895.1 Lutimonas sp.
GCCATCAAGGATCAGCTTGATAAGTATATGCACGTAATGGTCTACGGTGAGTTTATTCAAAAACCCCAGGTGGAATTGGCAAAACTCATCGCCGAAAGACTCCCCGGCTCCCTAAACTGCACCTACCTTACCAATTCAGGAACCGAAGCCACGGAAGGAGCATTAAAACTAGCGAAAAGAATCACCGGAAGGTTTGAAATAATCGCGGCAAAAAACGCATACCACGGGAACACCCAAGGTGCCATGAGCGTTTGTGGCAATGAGGAACAAAATGGAGTTTTCCGCCCCTTGATACCAGGAGTGTCTTTTATAGAGTTCAATAATGAAGAGGATTTATCGAAAATAAACGAGCATACAGCGGCTGTGATCCTTGAAACCATTCAGGGGGGAGCAGGCTTTATAGTGCCTAAAAACGATTACCTGAAGAAAGTGAGCGAGAGGTGTACCGAAGTTGGGGCCTTGTTGATATTAGATGAAATTCAATGCGGCATAGGCCGGACAGGAACATTTTTTGGTTTTCAGCAATACGGCATCTTACCGGATATTGTTATAACTGGCAAAGGCCTTGGTGGGGGCATGCCGATTGGGGCATTTATCTCTTCCCAATCATATATGAACCTGCTCACAAACAATCCTAAACTGGGTCATATCACCACTTTTGGAGGACATCCCGTAATTGCCGCCGCTGCCCTGGCAACCTTACGCGAACTTTTTGCTTCTACCCTAATGGAACAAACCAGGCAGAAAGAGGCCCTTATCAGAGCGTTATTGGTTCATGAAGCTATTGTGGAGATTCGCGGTAAGGGTTTAATGCTTGCCTTGATCCTGAAGGATCGGGAAACCGCAGATCATCTTATCCTTACGGGATTACAAAAAGGGGTTTTACTTTTTTGGCTTCTATATGAGCCCAGAGCCGCACGCATTACACCACCTTTAACGATCTCTATTAAGGAAATCAAAAAGGGATGTAAGCTTATTATTGATATTCTGGACCTCAGGAATAAATAGGGATTCATCCCCTGATTCACATCCGTTTCGGCAAAATTGCAATTATTATATTTTTAATATTATTCATGTATTTTATACATTTAATAACATATAGGTTAAAAATTAAAATAATTGTTAATTTTGTTAAGCTTTTCTTAATATTTCCTTGGTTGGTCCTGGTCAAAAGTTAAAAGTTTCTTAATTCACCAAAATTTAACTTTGAAATGTGTAACAAGTATTGCAAAAGTTCCGTCCTTTAATTGTATAAATGTCTAATCTATTTGTCTAATCTAAATTATATATCATGAAAAGTTTAAAATTATTTGTCCTAGCTCTTGCCCTTTTTACCATTAATGTATCTGCAGCAAATCTTAACCCGGTAAAACCAACAGATGAATTGCGTTTTGAAATTGTCGATCTGATCGGCACCAACTACATGACCGAAATGCAGGCTGACCAGTATAATGCCGATGTATTATTTACTGTAACAGCAGATAAAGAATTGATCGTTTTATCGGTAGATTCCAACAACGATCAATTAGAGTCTTACTTAAAATCAAAATTGAATTATAAAAAAGTAAATCACAGGCCTAGCAAACATGGTGAGATCTATTTATTACCTGTAAAAATGATTAAAGACCTATAATCAATTTCACTTAGTTTATCTACATCAAAAAGCTGTCCTGACCGGACAGTTTTTTTTATTTAAAATCTATGGCTAAGGGGTTTTACACTATTTTTCACCTTCAGAGCCTTCCCGTTGAATTACTGCGTCTAAAAATCAAATCACAGGTTTATATGGTGTCAATGGTCCTTATGCCCTTTTTTATCGATTCCCTATATGCGTTTCAACATATCAATTTAACTTATCATAAAACTGTTAAATAATTCCCAATTCATGAATTTTTCTGGCTCCATATGTAACATTTATGGAAGAAGACACGTCTTATAATTATATAAATGTCTAATCTATTTGTCTAATCTAAATTATATATCATGAAAAATTTAAAATTATTTGTTCTTGCGCTTGGCTTATTTACCATCAATCTCTCGGCGGCAAACTCACATCCCATTAAACCAACTGACGATTTGAGAATCGAAATTGTTGACCTGATCGGATCAAATTACATGGATACTATGACAGCTGATCAAAACGAAGCTGATGTATTATTCACAGTAAACTCCAATAAAGAGTTGATCGTTTTATCTGTAGATACTGATAATGACCAGTTAGAATCTTATTTAAAAGCGAAATTGAATTACAAAAAAGTACATCACCGACCAAGCAAAAATGGCGAGATCTATTTGTTGCCTGTAAAAATGGTAAAACATATTTAACCTGCATTAGTTAATTATTTGAAGAAGAAAGTTGTCTTAATCGGCAACTTTTTTTTATGGCAACTGATCATCAAGCAGAGACCTGACCTTGCCACTGTCCCAGTCGGCAGCGCCTGTCTTGCTAGCCACTATGTTTCCTTCGCTATCAATCATATAAGTGGTTGGAAGCGCATTTGAATTCATTTCTTCGGGTGCCATGGAAATCTGAAAGAATACAGGTAATTCATAGCCGTTTTTTGCAAGAAATCTTTCCACTTTTTCAGGTTCATCATTGGCTACGAATAAAAACACGACTTTATCCCCGTAATCATCGTAAAGCTTTTGGAAACTCGGCATTTCTGCCACACATGGCGGACACCAGGTTGCCCATAAATTAACGACGATGACCTGCCCTTTAAAAGACGCCATGTTGATCATTTTCCCATCCCTGTCTTGTAAGGTCCAATTAAAATCCTTTACGTGAATTTGGTCCTCCTTGTCAATTTCCAATGAAAATACTCTGGTAGTAACGAAACTAACCGCTTTGATCAAGGTCGCTCTTACTGGCAAACCATATGGAGTAAACATAAAAATGATAAAACCAAAAAACAGAATATTGGAAAGATGTTTTCTTGTAAATTTCATAGCCTTGCCTGTTGTTTCATTCCTGAACTAATCTGATCAGATCAATGAATTTATGCTTCTGCAAGATAAGGTTTATTGACAATAATATAAACACTAAAAGCGCCAAACCAAACAATAAACCACCATCGTTTTGCACTTCAACACCCAAGATAAATAAATGAGACAGTATGGCCCCCGATATAATCCCGAGCCCTATTAGGTCTCCAATCACAGAGGTTCTTTTGATGAGCAACAAACCTGCCGTGACCAATTCCAAAATGCCGGTTCCTATCCTTCCATAAGGCTCCATTCCCAATAGATTAAAAATAAAAACGCTTTCAGGAGCAGCAGTAAATTTGAAAAAAAGTGTTTGTAAAATAATAATGGCCGCTGCCATCGAAGCCATTCTTTCTGTATAATATTTTATGTGAACGATAGTTTCAGGCTCAATCGAATCAATCTAATTTTACTTGCGCTCAAAATGGGGCAAAAAATAAATCGTTTTAAAATAATGCCATCTGATCATACACCTGAAACACCTTTTCATTTATAGTTTTAGCCCAAAACAAAAAAACCTCGATAAATCGAGGCTTTTTTTCTACAGTAAAATGTATTGTTCACACTATAATTCAGCGTTCTCCTTTTTAATTAAATTCAAAGCAGAGCCTTCCTTGTACCAATCAATTTGATTTTTATTGTATGTATGATTCAGCATGATGATATCTTTGGTCCCATCCTTGTGAACAGCTTCCAGGGTCAGTTGTTTCCCGGGAGCAAATTGGTCAAGGTCAGTAAAATTAAAGCTGTCATCTTCCTGAACAAGGTCATAGTCATTTTCATTGGCAAAAGTCAAACCAAGCATTCCTTGTTTTTTAAGGTTGGTCTCATGAATTCTTGCAAATGATTTTACAATAACAGCAGC
>JBFFLO010000322.1:0-3838 GCA_041554895.1 Lutimonas sp.
CCATTGACGGAGCCTATTCACTTAAATTAAGCGAAGTGATTTCCATGGCAGTTGGCTTAAGATATATCCATTCAAATCTTGCCGTAAGGATAGATAATTCCGAAATTCAGACTGTTAACACCTTCGCTGTTGATGTTTCCATGTTCTATCAAAGTGAAGAAAAGAACTATGGCGACTTTAACGGGCGTTGGAGAGCCGGAGTGAATTTGTCAAACATGGGGCCAAAAGTGGAACTGGTGCTGGGCGGAGACGAGAGTTTTATTCCTACCAACTTAAAATTGGGAGGTGGTTTTGATTTTATCCTTGACAATGCCAATACCATAACGACCAATCTTGAAATCAATAAATTATTGGTTCCTACGCCTCCTTTGCGGGATAACGCCACTGGAGAAGTCATCTCTGGAAAAGATGATAACGTAGGCTTTCTCAAGGGAATGTTTCAATCATTTTATGACGCGCCAAGAGGGTTTAAAGAAGAAATGGAAGAGTTCATCTGGCAGGCAAGTGCAGAATATTTGTACAACGACGTCTTTTCGGTAAGAGCGGGTTATTTTCATGAATCGGCCAACAAGGGAAACAGACAATTTTTCACCTTGGGTACAGGATTTAAATTCAGAAGCACAACCCTTGATGTGTCGTATCTGATCAACGCATCAGATGTAAACAATCCGTTGGAGAGTACATTGAGATTCTCCTTAACCATTAACCTGGGTGATTCATATGCTTACTTCTAAAAAGCAGTAATTGCATGGTCATAAGACTGTTGGAATACAAAAGTGTTTAAAAACAGGATGCTTTGAATTTTAGAATCGAAAGCCCTATATTTAGAAAAAATAATTTTTAACCCGGCTCCCGAATGCATGATCATAAAATTTCAACGAAATTTACCGTATTTGACAGTTCTAAGGAATTATCTGTTAGCGAACAGGATTTGCTTGAGAAGGCAATAGCTGCGAGAGACTGCGCATATGCTCCCTACTCCGGATTTAAGGTAGGAGCCTCTGTACTGATGCAAAATGGAGATGTTTTTTCAGGCAATAATCAGGAAAATGCCGCTTATCCTTCTGGTATTTGTGCTGAAAGAGTGGCTATTTGGAGCGCTATGGCCGCTTTGCCTGACGGAAAGATCCAAAAGATCTTTATTTCTGCCCGGTCGATCAAAACATTGGTAGACCGCCCTGTCGCGCCCTGTGGTGCATGCCGGCAAGCTATTGCTGAATACGAAACGAAACAGCGAGATGACATAGAGATTTTTTTTACGGGTGAAGTTGGTGAGATCGTAAAAGCACATTCTATCAAAGACCTGCTTCCCTGGATGTTTGACAATACAATGTTGTCATGAGTAAAGACGTCGATTCTCGAGATGACCTGTTAATAATTGTCCGGGATTTTTACGATTCGCTTTTTGAAAGCAAGGAATTGAAATCTTTTTTCGAGGATTTTAAAGATAAAGAGGTATTGGAAAGTCACTTGGAAACCCTGGTCGATTTCTGGGACAGCACCTTGTTTTATTCAGGGAGCTATAAAAAAAACGCCATGAAGCCCCATATGGAGCTTCACCAGAAGAGTCCGTTAAATTCGGGGCATTTTAAGCATTGGTTAAACTTGTTCACCAAGGCAATTGATAAGCACTTTAAAGGGGTAAATGCGGAGACCATGAAAAATAAGGCGCTCTCTATTTCCACCGTGATGAAAATCAAGTTTGAAATCAAGTAAAACTTAAAATTTTCGCTGTTTTTGTTATGCACGCATAACATCTTTTTATATATTTGCTTTCGACAAGTTTGTCATAAACCACATGCCATGAACTCAATTATAACCGGTACCGGTAGTTATATTCCTGAAGAGATTCAAGCCAATAGTATTTTTCTTGAGAACGAATTTTATGACCATGAAAACCTTCCTCTGAAAGACAACAATGAGCTGGTTATTGAAAAATTTAAGAATATCACTGGTATAGAAGAACGCAGATATCTTTCCTCGGGTTTAAATAATAGTGACATCGCCACTATTGCTGCCCAAAGGGCAATAAAACAAGCTGGGATTGATCCGGAAAGTATTGACCAGATCATCGTAGCCCATAATTTTGGAAATCTTGTAGGCAACTGTAAACAATCTGACATGCTTCCAAGTATTGCTTCTAAGGTAAAACACTCCCTAGCCATTGTAAACCCTGACTGTGTTGCATATGACATTGTGTTTGGCTGCCCGGGATGGATACAAGGCATGATTCAGGCAGATCAATTCATAAAGACGGGCATGGCTTCGCGATGTCTGGTCATTGGATCTGAAACTCTTTCAAGGATCATTGATCCTCACGATAGAGATTCCATGATCTATGCAGATGGAGCCGGGGCCTGTATATTGGAAAAAGGTACCGACCCTGAAAAAGGGATCATGAGTTATGCGAGTCAAACCTTTACATTTCAAGAGTCAGATTATATTTTTTTCGGAGAATCGAACAAAAGCGGAGCCGCCGGGGATACTCATTATTTAAAAATGCACGGAAGAAAGATCTATGAATTCGCTTTGAATAATGTGCCATTGGCAATGAAGTCAGCATTAGATAAATCAGGGATACCAATTGATAAGGTTAAAAAGATTCTTATCCATCAGGCAAATGAAAAAATGGATGAGGCTATTATCAAAAGGTTCTATCGCTTGTTCAAAACCGCAATACCCGATGGCATCATGCCGATGAGCATCAATAAACTGGGGAATAGTTCTGTGGCAACCGTTCCTACCCTGCTCGATCTGATTCTTCACGGTAATCTTGACCAGCATCATATAGATAAAGGCGACGCTATCATCCTAGCTTCTGTAGGAGCCGGCATGAATATCAATGCCTTGGTCTATCAGTACTGAAAACTTAACTAAATATTTAATTGTGATCGGTAATTCGTAAAATTCGTTAATTTTGAGCCAAACTAAACCCCAGTCATGCAACTAAGCGATCAAGCCAAAAAGTACCTGTTAGAAACCTCAAAATGGGCCAATTTCATAGCCATTGTCGGTTTTATTGCCATCGGATTACTCATTATCATGTCCTTTTCCATCGGCACCATCTTGGCCAGTCTTCCTGAATGTTCTCTTGGAGGGTTATCACCTAAATTCTTTTCCTTTTTCTATCTGATCGCGGCAGGAATCTATTTTATTCCTGTTTTTTTTCTGTTCCAATTTGCGCAGAAAACAAAACAGGCCCTCATGCAAGATGATCATAATTTGCTAACCTTTGGGTTAAAGAAATTAAAATCACATTACAAGTTTATTGGGATTTTGTTCATTATCCTTATTGCACTTTATTTTTTCCTGATCCTGTTTGGAGCATTTGGAGCACTATTAATGTAACGGTTCCTGGAGCAATTGTCTTAAATCACTATTTGGGGGTAATTCAAAAGGATTTTTATTTTTTTTAAAAATCCTGGCATTGAAATTTCCTTTTAATAGCATATGTTCACCTTTTACGCTTATCCAGCTTCCTTCCCTTAGGCCAATCACTGTTAAATCATTGTAACTATGAAACTCCCTGATTCTGGTTTCTCTGGTTTCACCTTTGTGCCTGGAATCAGGGTCCGGATCAAGGTAATGGGGGTTTATGTCAAACGGGATAAGGCCAAGGGCATCAAGCGATTCAGGATGCACGATGGGCATGTCATTTGTCGTCTTTACATTAACACCAACAATATTGCTGCCCGCACTGGTTCCCAGATAAGGTGTTCCATTTTCCAGGACCTTTTTCAAAGGTTGTATCAGTTTTTGCCGCTGCAATTGGTCAACCAAGACAAAAGTATTGCCACCTCCCACAAAAATAGCCTCTGCTTTTTCAATCGCTTTTACG
>JBFFLO010000323.1:0-3837 GCA_041554895.1 Lutimonas sp.
GCCGCATCGCATCAAGCGTGGCCTTGTCTTTTACGCCTCTTGACATGATATCCTGGGAGACCATTATTTTCCTTGCCTCGGCATAGTCATCCTGACCTGTTAGCACCAAGGGCCATAAAAGCAAAAGCATCATCAATAATTGGTTGACCTTTAGCAATCGATTACATTCACGACAAGAACCAGCCATCTTCTATAGATTTAGAATCCAGCCGATAATTTGCATATTTTTTTATCAAAACACAATGATATGATACCTGATATATATTGATTTTGATCAATAACAGGTACATGAAAGTGGATCAAAGTGTTGTAGCATTTTTAAAATTGAATAAGGAATATCGCAGATTGAACTTTCCAACGAAATTATTGATTAGATCGGATCTTTTACGGAAGTGTAGTGTAAAAAGTGCGTTAATAATTTTTGAAACCTTGGAAAAAATTTAGCACTTTTTAAACGGTTTTTATGCGTTCGGCAGAAAAGCTTAAAAAACACCTCGTAAAAGAAAGCTCCTTTTTTTGGTTCTTTTTTTGGAGGGGCAAAAAAATGAACAAATAAGAATATTCTTTATTTCAATAAAGAATCGTGTATCAAGACAAATGAAGCGACAGCGAATTAGCTCCACTGAATCTACGATTTCATACATTATGATTATTGCCTTGCATCATTGCATCATTTTCTTTTTAATACTATTTCAATTTCGTAAATTCGTGCCTCAAACTTAAAAACAACCCCCTAAACAATTATTATGAAAACAGTAAAATTACTAACTCTCGCATTGCTTATCGGCTTTGCTTCATCTGTTCAGGCGCAAACCGCTGACGAAATCCTTGCCAATTATTTTGAAAATACCGGAGGTATTGACAACTGGAAAAAATTAGAAGGCATAAAAATGAAGGCCAAAGTAAATCAAAATGGCATGGAAATCCCAATTGAAATGGTTCAGTTAAAAGGCGGAAATCAAATGACCGTCATTAATTTCCAGGGAAAAGAACTCAAACAAGGTGTGTTTGACGGAGAAACGCTTTGGGGATTGAATTTTATGACACAAAAAGCTGAAAAAAGCGATAAGGAAGCCACTGATAACATGATGCTTGAAAAAAATGATTTCCCTGACCCGTTTTTAAACTATAAAGAAAACAATTATACCGTTGAATTGTTAGGTAAAGAGGATATTGAAGGTACTGAAACCTTTAAAATCAAATTGGTAAAAGAGCCTATTTCCATTGATGGCATTAAAGAAGAAAATGTATCATTCTACTTTTTTGATGCTGAAAATTTTGTGCCTATTGTTGTGCATAGCGAAATGAAATCAGGCCAGTTCAAAGGGCAAATGTCTGAATCTAAATTAAGTGATTACCAGGAAGTTGATGGTATGTACTTTCCGTTTTCCATGACCCAGGGCCTTAAGGGGCAGCCTGGTCAGGCAATTACTTTCGATGAAATCGTGCTCAATCCTGAGGTCGATCCAAATGCCTTTAAATTTCCTGAGGAAGAAGCTGAACCGGCTGATGGCGGGGAAAAATAATTTCAATTAGATAAGAACATATGATGAAGAAATTATTAGTTACCCTAATTGGGATCTTTTTGATGATCCCGGCAAGCAGTTACGCACAAGCAACAGATACATTAAGCGCCAAAAACCTGTTTGGTGACCTTAGCGCAAGGCACATAGGGCCTGCTTTAATGAGTGGCCGGATCAATGACCTGGCGACCCATCCAACAAATCCAAGGATCATCTATGCCGGTACAGCCGGAGGCGGGGTCTGGAAATCTAACGATGCGGCTACGACCTTTAATCCTATTTTTGACGATTATGCCCAATCTATAGGAGCGGTAGCACTTGATCCGAATGATCCTGACAATACCATTTATGTGGGTACCGGAGAAACCTGGACCCGTAACAGCGTGTCTGTTGGTGATGGCTTGTACAAGTCTGTTGACGGCGGAACCAACTGGAACAACATAGGATTAAAAAATTCTGAGCGGATCGCAAACATCGTGGTCAACCCCAACAATTCCAATGAGATTTATGTGGCTGTATTAGGCGCATTATGGTCTGATAGCGAAGAAAGAGGTGTTTTCAAATCTTCGGATGGCGGAACCACCTGGGAAAAGATCCTGTACCAAAACCCAAGAACGGGTTGTGCCGATTTTGTGATGGACCCTTCCAACCCGGATATCTTATACGCTTCAATGTGGGAATTCAGAAGAACAGCCTGGTCATTTGAATCAGGTGGTGAAAACAGTGCTCTATACAAATCTGTGGATGCCGGAAAAACCTGGAACAAGATCCATAATGGATTTCCTGAAGGAAACCTGGGAAGGTTGGCCCTTGCCGTGGCACCTTCAAACCCTCAGATCCTCTATACGGTTATAGAAGCCCAGGAGGATGCGAAAAAAGGATTGTATAAAAGTGAAGATGCCGGTGAAAGCTGGAAACAACTCAACAATGATTTTGGGATTACGGTACGCCCGTTTTATTTCTCCCGGATCACGGTAGATCCAAAAAACGAGGATGTCATTGTTAAAGGTGGCTTGAATGGCTCTATTTCACGGGATGGTGGACTGACCTTTAAAGACCTGGGGAATATGCATAGCGATATTCATGATATCGTTTTTGATATCAATGATTCTGACAGGATGTATGTGGGTACAGATGGTGGTATTTATCGTTCATGGAATGGAGGAACGACCATGGAAATCGTTGAGAACCTGCCTCTTTCACAATTCTATCATGTGAGTGTTGACAATGCAGAGCCTTATAATATCTATGGTGGCCTGCAAGATAACGGATCCTGGTATGGTCCTTCCAGGGCAACGGGAGGAATTCAAGCCAGGGATTGGAATTCAATTGGCCCGGGAGACGGTTTCAGGGTTTTAAAGCATCCGACCAAGAATATTATTTATTCTGAAATGCAGGGAGCCGAAAATATCTGGCGCTATGACGTGGATAAAAAGCTGATAAAAACGATCCAGCCTTTACCAAAAGAAGGAGATGCAAAATTGAGATTCAACTGGAATGCACCGATGGCCATTAGTGCTTTTGCGCCTGATAGGTTTTATGTGGGAAGTCAGTTTTTACATGTCTCCAATGATATGGGGGATACTTGGAAAATTATCTCACCAGATTTAACAACAAACGATGCCAGTAAACAAGACCAATCAGATTCAGGAGGATTGTCTGTAGATAATTCAGGTGCCGAAAACCACACGACTATATTTACCATTGCCGAATCCCCGCTAGATGAAAATGTTATTTGGGTTGGTACCGATGATGGCAATGTTCAGGTGACCACCGATGGTGGAAAAAATTGGACAAATACCTCCATGGAAATCGAAGGCTTGCCCAAAAACACCTGGGTGTATCATATTGAGGCAAGTTCTCATGACAAAGCAACGGCTTATGCTGTTTTCGAAGGCCATTCAAGTGGCGACATGAAGCCTTACACCTATAAGACCACTGATTTTGGTAAAACCTGGAAGAATATCATTAGTGCTGATGTTACGGGGTTTGTCAGGAACATTCAGGAAGACCATGTGAATCCGGACCTGTTGTTCCTCGGAACAGAATTTGGTTTATACATTACTTTGGACGGTGGGAACAGCTGGACTAAATTCAGTAACAATATGCCATCGGTGGCGGTTCATTTTATAGACCTTCAAAAACGAACCAATGATCTGGTCATGGGAACCCATGGCAGGGGGATCATTATTATTGATGATATTTCTCCTTTACGCGAGATCAACAAAGAAGTAATGAAAGAAAAAGTTCACTTCTTTAGTTCAGAACCTTTTGTCATGAGCGATCAAAGTGGTTTTAGTGGAAGTTTTGGAAC
>JBFFLO010000324.1:0-3815 GCA_041554895.1 Lutimonas sp.
GTTACCGATAAAGAGGTGAGCATGGGAAGGCCTACATAGATCAAGGGAAGGTTGGTTGCTGCTGCTACCGTAAAGACCAAAGGGATCAGGATCACAAAACCTACAGTATAAAACATAGGGATACCAACGATAAACCCGGCCAGGACGACTGCCCATTGGATATATTTTATTCCGAAACTATCGACCAGTTTTGTGGTGATTCGCTGCGCTGCGCCGCTGTCTGCAACCAATTTTCCCAGCATAGCACCCAGGCCAAGTATCAGTACCAGAAAGCCAAGGGTATTCCCAATGCCGGTTTGTATAGATTGAATGACACTATTGAGTTCCATTCCCTGAAGAATCCCTACAAGGAGACAAACGATAATAAATGAAAGAAACGCGTTTAATTTGAAAACGGCGATTAAGATGAACAATAAAATGATTCCCAATAAAACTATAAGTAGTGGCATAAAAAAAATTTTAAGATTTGGAATTGATACGCTAATGTAAAAATTAAAATCAAGGGAGGGAATATATCTAGACAGAAGGATCGAACTTATCGACTAATGGCATTTTTGATGACCGCTCAAAACCATGTTGTTTTTAACAGGAGCGTCATCTCAGTATAGGGTAATTGAAGTCAAAAACCAGGTCTTTTTACGGCTATAAATGAGCCTGAATATAAATCTGGAAGCATAATTTTAGGTTTTAATCTTAAACTTTATATAACCTGTATTACAAATTGATTATCAAGATATAAAATATAAGCTATAAGAATTATCTATAGGTGAAAAACAGCCATATTTGCATTAATTTTACCGTTGATTGAACGGGGACTGGGTTTGTTTTGTTACCAAAACAAAAACACCGTCGCGTTACCTGCTTTGGTCATGAGAATTAAGCATGCTTTTGATTAAAGAAAGGTTTTGATTGGGGCTGAAAAAGCACCTGTTTAGGAAAGAAGTTCCAGTTTTTCGAGGTCCGATTTTAGCTGAATGGCATCTGTAAAATGTAAAGCATTGATATTTAAAGACTTGGCTGCATTTATATTATCAAGACTGTCGTCTATAAAGAGGCATGTTTCTGGAGAGAGTCCGTATCTTTCAAGGGTTATGTTGTAGATTTTTGAAAAAGGTTTTCTGGTGTTTTCTTCGCCTGAAACAACAATCCCTTCGAACTGTTTTAAAAATTCAAAACGCTTTTTTGCTATAGGAAAAGTCTGGGCACTCCAGTTGGTCAATGCATAAAGTTTTACTTTGTTAAGTTCTTTTAATAAATTTAAAATCAGAACAGTACCTGTAATTTCACTTTTCAGCATTTCTTCCCATCTCTCATAAAAAACCAAGATCTCATTTTCGTATTCAGGGTATTCCCTTATCAATAATTCAGACCCTTTTTCAAAGGTCCTGCCTGCATCCTGTTCCATGTTCCATGACGGGGTACAAACAGTTTGAAGGAACCAATTCATTTTAGCAGGATCATCCTTGAAAATTTTGCAGTATAGATATTCCGGATTCCAGTCGACCAGCACACCTCCCAGATCGAAAATAACCGTTTCAATTTTAGGATTTTTCATGGTTAAAGTTCATTTTTGGAGTTGGTATGATCCGAATTGTCCATTAAAAAAGCCTTGATAAAGTTATCGATGTCCCCATCCATAACAGCATCAACATTGCCTGTTTCTTCTCCGGTTCGAACATCTTTAACCAATTTATAGGGGTGCATCACGTAATTTCGAATCTGTGAACCAAAATCTATCTTCATTTTACCTGCTTCTATACTGTCCCTTTTCTCCCGTTGCTTCTGAAGTTCAATTTCATATAATTGGGATTTCAGCATCTGCATTGCTTTTTCCCTGTTTTCAAGCTGGGAACGCGTTTCTGAATTTACCACCATGATCCCTGACGGTTTGTGACGCAGTATCGCTTTGGTTTCAACTTTATTCACATTCTGTCCGCCAGCCCCGCCTGATCGGGCAAAGTCCCAGGTAATGTCGGCAGGATTGATATCGATCTCGATCGTGTCGTCTGCCAGGGGATAGACATATACTGAGGCAAAGGAGGTGTGCCTTTTGGCATTGCTGTCAAAAGGAGAGATCCTGACAAGCCTGTGAACACCGTTTTCCCCTTTTAAATAACCAAAAGCATATTCACCATCAATTTCAAGGGTAACCGTTTTTATGCCTGCAACGTCCCCTTCCTGATAATTGAGTTCTTTTATCTTAAAACCCTGTTTTTCGCTCCACATCATATACATGCGCATCAGCATCTGGGCCCAGTCGCAACTTTCAGTACCTCCAGCACCAGCTGTAATTTGGAGCACTGCACTTAAACTGTCGCCTTCCTCAGAAAGCATATTTTTAAATTCCAGAGACTCAAGCAGGTTGATTGTTTTGGTATATTGTTCCGTAACTTCTTGATCTGAAGCTTCATCCTCTTTATAAAAATCATATAAGACGGATAAATCTTCGACATAGGATCTTACCAGGTTATAGTCATCTACCCATTTCTTTTTCCCTCTCAGGATCTTCATGACCTTTTCGGCTTCTTTTGAATTGTTCCAAAAATCTGGATCAGAAGCTTTTTCCTCTTCATTTGAGATCTCAATCAGTTTTTTGTCAATATCAAGATAGTCTCTTAAATTATCTATGCGTTCAATGATGTCTTTTATTTGATCCGATGTAACCATGCCGCAAAAATAAACTAAAAAATGAGACTGTGAATTTTAATGAAATTGAAATTTTCGTCTTATTTTTATCCAATTACCAAAAACCATTCATCATGACCAAACTTCTGCTCCCTTTACTATTCCTTATGTTTTTTCAATCTGTAAATGCCCAATTTTTGGCTGAGAATCAAAATGTAACACAGTATAAAGGTTTATTTAATTTTCATTACGACGCTAAGGCCGATAAAGTTTATTTAGAGGTAAAACATCTCGATCATGAATTTTTATATGTAAATGCTTTGTCTGAGGGCTTGGGCTCTAATGATATAGGTTTGGATAGGGGGCAATTGGGAAATGGGGTTGTGGTATATTTTCAACGTGCCGGGAATAAATTACTGCTGATTCAACCGAATCAGCGTTACCGGGCCATAACAGAAAATGAAAAGGAAAGGAATTCCATAGAAGAGGCTTTTGCCAAATCGGTGCTGTTCGGATTTGAAATTATGGAAGAAAAAGGTGGTGTTTTATTGATAGATATTACTGATTTTCTGATTCGGGATGCTCATGGAGTCGCCGAAAAATTAAAAAATTCGGATCAAGGGACTTATAGTTTGGACAAAAGCAGGAGTGCCATGCATATAAAAAGAACAAAGGCTTTTCCGAAGAATGTTGAATTTGATGCGACCTTGACATTCACGGGCCAGCCAAAAGGAAGGGAGATTTACAGCGTGAGTCCCGATGCCGGATCTGTTTCTGTTCATCAGCATCATTCTTTTGTAGAACTTCCTGATGCAGGTTATCAGCCAAGGGTTTTTGATCCCCGCTGTGGAGGCTATCCCATGAATTATATGGATTATGCCACTCCTGTGAACGAACCCATCGTAAAAAAGTTCATTTACAGGCACAGGTTGGAGAAAAAGGACCCCAGTGCAGCTGTAAGTGAGGCCAGGGAACCCATTGTTTATTATTTGGATCCGGGAACACCCGAACCCGTGCGCTCAGCTTTATTGGAAGGAGCTTCATGGTGGAACCAGGCCTTTGAGGCGGCAGGTTATCTGAATGCCTTTCAGGTAAAAATCCTTCCGGATGATGCTGATCCTTTAGACCTGAGATATAATGTTATTCAATGGGTACACAGATCGACCAGAGGCTGGAGTTACGGAAGTAAC
>JBFFLO010000325.1:0-3786 GCA_041554895.1 Lutimonas sp.
ATTTTTAACTTCATTGATAATAAAAGTACTATGTGCACTGCCAATATGATCCAGATAGGTCAATTTATCGTTTAAAAACTGATGATAAGCCTCCATATCCTTTACAGTGATTTTTAAAAGATAATCATAATCTCCACTAACATTATAACACTCCAAAACCTCTTTGAATTTGATCACTTCTCTTTCGAATTTGACAAGATATTCATGCCGATGCTCCTTTAATTTGATTTGACAAAAAACAACAAAGCCAAGATCTACGAGTTTTTTATCAATCCTGACCGCATAGGCTTCTATAATTCCCTTCCGTTCCATTTTACGTATCCTTTCATAAATAGCAGTTGCCGACAAGCCTAAATGAACAGACAGCTCTTTAGTGGTAATCTTACTATCGTTCTGTAAATGAGACAAAATGCTTTTATCCAAAGTATCTAACATGGGGTGATAATTTTTCTAATCAAGAGATGATAATTCTTTAATCAATTCAAATATATCTATTATTATTAGAAATACTAGTTTTATTATCTATTATGACAACTTTTTATTGATTTATAATCTATAATTATATAATTTTACCTTATATATTCTTAACCAAAATCATTTTATTATGGAATTCAATCCGGCTGATAATATTCAAGATCTACAATATTTTGGCGAATTTGGAGGGGTTAACCCGTCCATATCAGATTCTTCTACCTACACGTTTCTCGCCGCTAAATCAATGATGGATACCTTCGAAGGAAATCTGGAAGGTTGCTATTTGTATTCCAGGCATTCCAGCCCTTCTAACCTGTATTTGGGTCAGGCACTGGCAGCTATGGAAGGCACAGAGGCTGCAAATGTTTCCGCCTCGGGTATGGGAGCCATTTCCTCCGTATTGTTGCAATTGTGCGCTCAAGGTGATCATATTGTTTCTTCAAGAACCATTTATGGGGGAACCTATGCCTTTTTAAAGAATTTTACACCAAAATTTGGTATAGAAACATCCTTTGTAGACATAACGGATCTGGAAAAAGTAAAAGCCTCCATTACCGGGCATACAAAAATCCTGTATTGTGAGAGCGTTAGCAATCCACTGCTTGAAATTGCGGATATCAGGGCTTTGTCAAAGATTGCTAAAGAACATAAGCTAACCTTTGTCGTAGACAATACCTTCTCACCTTTGCAAATTTCTCCTGCAGTTTTAGGAGCCGATGTGGTCATCCATAGTTTAACCAAATTCATCAACGGCACCA
The DNA here is from genome assembly GCA_041554895.1 of Lutimonas sp. Taxonomy (GTDB): domain Bacteria; phylum Bacteroidota; class Bacteroidia; order Flavobacteriales; family Flavobacteriaceae; genus Lutimonas. The sequence continues at coordinate 1,233 of JBFFLO010000325.1, forward strand.
GCGATACTGTGGGCGGTGTAATATGCGCCTCCAATGATTTTATTGACAGCTTAAGAAATGTAAACGACGGAGCCAGCATGCTGCTGGGGCCCGTGATGGATAGTTTGCGTTCTGCCAGCGTTCTTAAAAACCTTAGGACACTTCATATCAGGATGAAAAAACACAGTGAAAATGCCTTGTATCTGGCACAAAGATTTGAGCAAGATGGGTATAAGGTCATGTATCCCGGACTAAAGAGCCATCCTCAGCATCAACTGTATACGTCACTTTATAACCAAGAATACGGATTTGGCGGATTGATGACACTCGATGCCGGGTCACTTGAAAAAGCCGATGACCTGATGGAACTCATGCAAGAAAGAAATCTTGGATATCTGGCGGTAAGTCTTGGGTTTTATAAAACCTTGTTCAATGCACCGGGAACGGCCACTTCTTCTGAAATCCCTGTGGAAGAGCAGAAAAACATGGGCCTGACCGATGGCCTTATCCGATTCTCCATTGGATTGGACAATCATATTGAACGAACTTATCAGGATATGAAGTATTGCATGGAAAGCCTTGGGATCATGACCCTGGCCAAAACATGAGTTACATAACGGATAAAAAAAAGAATTAAGGAAGCGTACTTAAAAAGGCATTCACATTTCGCTCGATCCTGCCCAAAATATCACCTGTTTCTGCCTTTTCAAAGAGCTTGCCTGTGATATTCTCATATAGTTCGATATAACGTTCCGAAATTTCATTGATCTTTTCATCAGACATTTCCGGGATTACCTGTCCTTCCAGGCCTTGGAACCCATTTTGGATGAGCCATTGTCTTACAAATTCTTTTGAAAGCTGTTTTTGCATTTCTCCCCTGTCCTGCCTTTCCTGATATCCGTCTGCGTAGAAATATCTGGAAGAATCGGGGGTATGGATCTCATCGATCAATACGATTTTTCCATCTTTGGTTTTTCCAAACTCATATTTGGTATCAACTAATATCAAGTCTCTTTGAGCAGCCAATTCTGTTCCTCTTTGAAAAAGTTTACGTGTATAATCTTCCAGCACCAGGTAATCAGCTTCCGAAACGATCTGCTGAGAAATTATATCTTCTCTTGAGATATCCTCATCATGCAGGCCATCCTTGGCTTTGGTCGATGGGGTAAGGATAGGTTGAGGGAATTTATCATTCTCCTTCATTCCTTCGGGCATAGCAACACCACAAATAGTTCTTTTTCCCTCTCTATATTCTCTCCAGGCATGACCCGATAAATACCCCCTGATCACCATCTCAACCTTAAACGGCTCAGCCAAGTACCCAACCGCAACATTTGGATCAGGACAGCCGATCAGCCAGTTCGGGACCAGGTCTTTGGTAGCGTCCAGCATAGTAGCGGCAATTTGATTCAAAATCTGGCCCTTATAGGGGATTTGACGCGGCATGATGACATCAAAAGCCGACAGACGATCACTGGCGATCATCACCAGGTATTTATCATTTATATTATATACCTCTCTGACTTTTCCTTTATACACATCCTTCTGTCCCGGAAAATTGAAATCTGTATTGTTGATGGTGTTCATTTGATTAGAATTATTGTTTTCTTAGTCTGTTTCGATATTTTTATAGGCTCCGATAATATCCTTGACCAACTGATGCCTGATCACATCCTTTTCATCAAGATGGACAAATCCTATCCCTTTCAGGCCTTTTAAAGCCAATAATGCCTCCTTTAAACCCGATATTTGCCGTCGAGGCAGGTCAATTTGCCCGGGATCTCCATTGATGATAAATTTAGCGTGTTTCCCCATACGTGTCAAAAACATCTTCATTTGATTATGGGTCGTGTTTTGGGCTTCATCAAGAATTACAAAAGCGCTATCTAAGGTGCGACCACGCATAAACGCTAAAGGAGCGATCTGAATTGTTCCATTTTCGAGAAATGATTCTAATTTTTCAAAAGGGATCATGTCTCTTAAAGCATCATATAAAGGTTGCATATACGGATCCAGTTTTTCTTTCAGATCTCCTGGTAAAAAGCCTAGATTCTCTCCCGATTCAACTGCGGGCCTGGTCAAAATGATCCTTTTAACCTCTCTTTCTTTTAAAGCCTTTACTGCAAGTGCCACAGCAGTATAGGTTTTTCCTGTCCCGGCCGGTCCTATGGCAAACAACATATCATTCTCTTTGATAAGATCGACCATTTTTCGCTGGTTCACCGATTGGGCCTTGATAAGCCTTCCCGAGATACCATGAACCAATACCCCGTCAGAAAATTTTGAATTTTTGTCTTGACTGACAGTTGACAATATACGTTCGATACTGTTGTCGTCAAGCTTATTGTATCGATGAAAATAAGTAACCAAAGAATTGAATTTTTTTTCAAACTCATCCAGCATAACGGCTTCTCCATAGACCCTGACTTTGTTGCCTCTTGCAACAATCTTTAATTTGGGGAATGATTTTTTCACCATCTCGATATGACGATTATGAGGGCCAAAAAATTCACTAGGAGACAAATTCTCCAGTTCAATAATCCTTTCGTTCAATCCTAAAATGTTTAGTTTAAAA
>JBFFLO010000326.1:0-3780 GCA_041554895.1 Lutimonas sp.
GTAAAAATATTAGATCATGGCTCATAAAAAAGGTGTAGGTAGTTCTAAGAACGGTAGAGAATCAGAATCGAAACGATTAGGAGTAAAAATCTTTGGTGGTCAAGGCGCATTAGCTGGAAACATTCTAGTTCGTCAAAGAGGTACTAAACATCATCCAGGTGAAAATGTATATATGGGTAAAGACCATACACTACATGCTCAAGTAAATGGAATCGTAAAATTTGCTAAGAAAAAAGATAATAGATCATACGTTTCTATTGAACCAATTGAAGCTTAATTCTTAGTTAAGACATAAAAAAAGCCCTTGCAAATGCAAGGGCTTTTTTTATGTCAAAAGATTTTCTTGTTATTTCATCTTTTGTATGTCATAAATTTTATTTTTGTTTGAAGATTATTCAATCCATTGCACATTGAGCACTTTAAAACGGTTTTTTAGGGATACAATTATTTACGGGATCGCCGCCGTTTTGCCCAGGGCCATCAATATCGTATTGGTCAAATTACATACCGACACACTTGTTTCTTCAAGTTATGCCGACAGCACCATCTACTTTGTATACGCAGCTTATTTCAATGCATTGCTAACCTATGGAATGGAAACTGCTTTCTTCAGGTTCTTTACCAAGGAAAAAGAAAAGGGAAAAGTTATTTCAACAGCTTTTTTGAGTTTGCTTGCGACAACCTTACTCTTTATGTTAGTATCCTTTATATTTAGTGATACCATAGCACTTCATCTCGGCTTTACCAGCTCCTTGGCTTTAAGGATCCTGATCCTTGTTACCACCTTTGACACATTACTGGTTATTCCTTTTGCCTATCTCAGAGTTAGCAACAGGCCTATAAAATTTACTTTTTATAAAGTGTTGAATGTTGTCATATTCGCGATATTCAATTTGTATTTTCTCTTATATGTACCCAATGCACTGGCACAAGGTAATTATGTCCCAGGATTCATTGCCGCTGGTTTTGCAACCCAGCCCTTGGTTTTATATATTTTCATCGCCAATCTTTTGGCCAGCCTGGTTACTTTCTTATTATTGTTTCCTTTGGTCTTTAAATTCAAGCTCTCTTTTGACAAGAAGCTGCTCTATAAGATGCTTACTTACGGGATACCAATAATGATCAGCAGCCTGGCATATGTAACTAATGAAAACCTTGACAAATTACTGTTAAGCAAATACCTTGGAAAAGAACAAATGGGAATTTATGCCGCCTGCTACAAATTAGGCGTTTTTATGTCATTGTATATCATGGCTTTCAAAATGGGGGCTGAACCATTTTTTTTTAATCAGGCAGATAAACGCAACGCTAAACAAACATATGCCAGGATAATGAACTGGTTCATTGTTTTTGGTGCTTTATTTATGCTCATTATCATTGGTTTTATAGATCAGTTTGCCCATCTTTTACTGGGAAAGACAGAATATTTTCAGGCCCTGGAGATCGTTCCTGTGATATTGCTGGCCAATCTGTTTCTAGGTATTTATTACAATCTGTCAGTTTGGTTCAAACTCACGGATAAAACCAAATACGGAATGTACTTTTCCATTCTTGGGGCCCTTATTACAGTGGTTTTCAATATCATTTATATTCCAAAAATTGGATATATGGCCTCTGCCTGGGCAACTCTGATCACATATATGTTCATTGCCCTGCTCAGTTATTTTTACGGAAAAAAATATTTTCATATCCCGTATCCCTTAAAAGCCATCTTTTTAACCCTGATGGTGGCAGTAACCGGAAGCTATTTGTCATTTATGTATTTCAGGGGTAATTATATGATCTCAACAGCTATTATTCTTGTATTCACAGGAACTATCATATGGAATCAAAAATCGGAAATCAAACAAATATGGAAAACATAAGTATCAAGATCATTAACAAATCAGTGCATCCAACTCCTTCTTATGAAACCGGCTCTTCGGCAGGAATGGATCTGCGCGCTAATTTAACAGAAGCCATTACACTTGAACCAATGGAAAGAGCCATTATCAAAACCGGTTTATTTATAGCCCTGCCTCCTGGATTCGAAGCACAAATTCGCCCAAGGAGCGGTTTGGCTGCCAAGTTTGGAATAAGTGTTCTGAATGCTCCGGGAACAATTGATGCTGATTACAGAGGTGAAATTGGCGTAATTCTTGTGAATCTATCGAGTGAAAAGTTTGTGATTAATAATGGTGACCGAATAGCCCAAATGATAATTGCAAGGTATGTACATACTAAATGGGAGGAAGTAAACGTTCTAGATGAAACCAAACGCGGACAAGGCGGATTTGGAAGCACTGGTATTTAATCAATAATGGACTCTTTTAAAATATTTTTCTTTTGAAAATAATCAAATATATCTTTCTTTTTACCTTCTTGCTAGGCTATTCACAGAACAATACCGATGAAAAATTATCGGCAGTGGTCAATGAAGCCTGCGAATGTATATCCAAAATTGAAACCTCTTCAGATGCTAAAAATGACAATATCTCAGCATGCATTACTCAATCACTTGACACTGCAAAAGAAAAAAAAGGAGATGCTAAAAAAGAGCCAAACGACATCAGCTATAAAATGGTTGAAAACTATTTGGTTCAACATTGTCAGCCCTTAAAAGAGCTTGCTTTTACTGAAAACAAAAAATTCAAATACGCATCTTCTGATAATGTTCTGGCCCAACTTGCTTATGACGACGGCATGGAATACATCAATGAAGGAGATACTGAAAATGCTATCAAAAAGTTCTCAAAAGCAGTAGAGATCGATCCGAAATTCGCATTTGCCTGGGATAACCTGGGTATCAGTTATCGTAAAAACAAACAATATGAACAAGCGATCGAAGCGTATTCGAAATCTCTGGAGATCTATCCTGAAGGCAGGCTTCCATTGTTAAACATTGCCATAACCTACAACCTCAACCAGCAATACAGTGAGGCAGTAACCTATTATGAAAAATTCATAGATATTTATTCAGAAGATCCTGAGGGATACTATGGCCTGGGCTTGATCTTATATACACAGGATCAGGAAGAAGCCGGGCTTGATAATCTTATTCGGGCCTATACCATATATACGAAGCAAAATTCTCCCTACAGGGCAGATGCTGCAAAAAAGATTGGGTATATGTACAAGGATTTAAAAAATCAGGATAAACTGGAGGTTTTTCACAAAGTAGCCGACAAATACAATTTAAAGGTTCAAAACAATTAAGACCTTACCTTTTCAATAACATCATCAATTCGATCCATGGTTTTTTCAGGAATGTATCTTTTTGTGGCCAAAATGATCCCAAAAACAATAAAGAAGATACCTAGTGCATGACGGATCTTTCTCAAGACAACAGGTGTTAATTTTTCTTTTAACTGTTTTGCTGCCAATATCTTTCCCAAATCAGTCAGTAAAAAAACGACTACTACAATGGCAAAATATTTAAAAACCCTGCCTGAATCCATTTGAAAATTAGAACTCACGGCTATAACTATGGCCAGCCAAAAAGCCAATACACCAAAGTTTATGGTATTTAAAAAAAACCCTTTGAAAAACAGTCCGACATAATTGTTCGATTCTACGACTACCAGCTCTTCATCCGTAACAATCTTTTTAGTTTTCTGGTAGAAGATAATATAGAGACCATAGCTCACCAGCACGATACCACCTATCAAAAAAATTCTTGGGTCATTCTGGATTTTTTGTAAAATAGTGACACTGCCAAAATAAGATATCGTGATAAACATGATATCGGCAAGCACCACCCCTATGTCAAAAGTAACGGCAGCACGTATGCCTTTTGTTATA
>JBFFLO010000327.1:0-3765 GCA_041554895.1 Lutimonas sp.
ATGATAGCTGTGCCTGTTGTGTTGATGTGCAGGTATTTATCCTTGATTTTACCTGTAAAATTCTTCGAAAAACGCCTGGATTTTGTTCCAAGGACCAATTTGATCATGACCTGGGGTGGCTTGCGTGGTGGAATTTCCATCGCATTGGCTTTGGGTCTTACACAAGACATGCAAAGAGATCTATTTCTGGTGATCACCTATATCGTTGTTGTGTTTTCCATAATTGTCCAAGGGCTTACAGTTGGCCATTTGGTAAAAAAGGTTACAAAAGACCTGGAACCTGTTTATCCGGAGGAGGAATTATTGCAAGATTAAAAAAGGACATTAGCAGCACAACATATGTCATCGTAATGTGACAGAACAAATAACGTCTATGCTTTTGGTTTTATTCACCAGACCCATTTATAAAGATTTATCATGAATTTAAATATAAAAGATACGTTTAACAAAGAATTACCTGCAGATCCTATACTTGAGAATGGCAGAAGACAAGTAAAAGAGGCCTGTTTTTCTTTCGTGACACCCAGGAAAACATCAAAACCCCAACTGATACATGTATCTCCGGAGATGTTATCAGCCTTGGGGATTTCTGATGTTGAAGCCCAAAGTGAGTCATTTTTAAATGTGGTCACAGGAAATACCGTATTGCCAAATACGAAACCCTATGCCATGTGTTATGGTGGCCATCAATTTGGAAATTGGGCTGGCCAGTTGGGAGATGGCAGAGCCATTAACCTGGCCGAAGTCGAGCATCTTGATCAGCACTGGACCATTCAGTTAAAAGGAGCAGGGGAGACACCCTATTCCAGGTCTGCAGATGGCCTGGCAGTTCTGCGTTCATCTATACGTGAATATTTATGCAGCGAGGCCATGTTTCATTTAGGGGTCCCCACGACACGAGCCCTGTCATTGGCATTGTCTGGAGATGATGTATTGCGTGACGTGCTTTATGATGGAAACCCGGCTTATGAAAAGGGCGCCATCGTATCAAGAATTGCACCTACTTTCTTGCGTTTTGGTAATTATGAGATCTTTGCTGCGCATCAGGATGTTAAAACCCTGAAAATATTGGTTGATTATACCATAGCTCATTTCTTTTCCCATCTGGGGCATCCCTCAAAAGAAACCTATTTGGCTTTTTTTAATGAGGTTGTTCATCGCAATATTGATATGGTCGTTCATTGGCAACGCATTGGTTTTGTGCATGGGGTCATGAACACCGACAACATGTCCATTTTAGGTTTAACGATAGACTACGGGCCCTATGGTTGGCTGGAGGGATTTGATTTTGGATGGACCCCAAATACGACCGACAGAGAATTCAAGCGGTACAAATTTGGGACCCAACCCGAAATTGTGCACTGGAACCTGTTTAAGTTGGCCAATGCGCTTTATCCCCTTATTGGAGAAGCAAGCGGATTGGAAGCTATCTTAGAATCATATGGAAGAAAGTATATCCTAAAGTACAATGACATGATGCGCTCCAAACTAGGTTTATTCAAAGAACTTAAAGAGGATGCCCTTTTGATCAAGGACCTGGAAAGTATTTTGCATTTGACCGAGACAGATATGACTATTTTCTTTAGGCTGCTCAATAATTTCGGACCTGAGGGTGTTTCTGAGGGAGTAGAAATCATTAAAGATGCATTTTATGCACCGGAAGAAATTCGTGGAGTGGTCAGGAAAAAATGGAACGATTGGTTTAAAACCTATGCAAGCAGGCTTCAGTTAGAATCAATTTCCTTAGAAGAGAGAAAAAAAAGAATGAACCAGGCCAATCCTAAATACGTCCTGAGAAATTATATGGCCCAGTTGGCCATTGAAGCTGCAGACAAAGGTGATTATACTGTGGTTGGCGAATTGTTCAACTTGCTGAAAAAACCTTATGAAGAGCAAAAGGAACATGAAAAATGGTTTGCAAAAAGGCCCGATTGGGCCAGGCACAAAGTAGGGTGTTCCATGCTTTCTTGCAGTTCCTGATGTTCATGGAAACTTTCCCATCGGTTATTCTGGTTCGTTAAGCCTACAGAAAATTGAAAATAATGGAGGGAACATCAATGGCAACTAAAAATCTTTTACATTTGAATGTTTATTCCTATTTATGTCTCCTTCGAATAAGTTTTCTTTTCTCAATCCGAACAAGTTCCCGTTTTTTTATGGTTATATAGTCCTGTTTATTGGCAGCTTTGGTGTTTTGGCAAGTATACCGGGGCAAACAGTAGGTGTTTCCGTATTTACGGATCCGGTGAAAGATGCCTTGGGGCTTAGCAGAAACCAGTTTAGTAATGCCTATATGATAGGAACGCTTTTAAGCGCTTTTTTTGTAGCTAGGGCAGGCGTCTTGTTCGATGCTTACGGAGCCCGGTACGTTGCTTTTTTCGCTGCCTTTTTTCTAGGGATATCATTACTGCTTTGTGCTGTTTCTGTCGAAATAAGTGAAGGGATCAAAGCTCTTTTAAGTGTCAACTCCTGGACGATTCCTTTTGGGCTTATGACCATATTGTTTTTCTTTATCAGGTTTACGGGTCAAGGCGTTTTAACAATGGCATCGCGCAACATGATCATGATCTGGTTTGACAAGAACAGGGGCAAGGTAAATTCTGTTAGTAGTATAGCGGTTTCCCTGGGCTTTTCAAGCTCACCCATTTTTATCAGCAAACTCATTGATGATCACGGTTGGGAAATGGCCTGGCAAATTTTAGCCATTTGCTTATTTATTTTTAGCTTTTGTATCATACAGTTGTATCGAGACAGGCCTGAAGATTTTAATTTGAAGCCTGACGGAGCAGGTAAAAAAATAAAAAGTTCCACACCTGAAAAAACGGAAACAAATTTTACCCTGAAAGAGGCCAAGAAAACAAGGGCCTTCTGGATGTTTGGTATGACGCTGGCTTTTAATAGTTTTTTTATAACAGGTTTTACTTTTCACGTTGTGTCTATTTTTGGCAGCCAGGATTACAGTAAGACCCAAGCCATTGCGGTTTTTGTGCCCATTGCCGTCATAGCGATTTCTGTATCTACCCTTTGCAATATCTTAAGCGATTATATCAGTCATAAAATCTATTTGTACATCATGCTGACAAGTGGCGTCTTGGCTTCCCTGGGCTTGCTGTTTTTGTCTCAAACATTTGGCGTATACATGCTGATGGCTGGATTAGGCGTGTTTGGCGGACTATTTGCTGTGGTTAATGCCGTCACCTGGCCAAGATTTTTTGGAAGGAAATACCTGGGAGCCATTACCGGGAAAGTCATGAGTTTTTTAGTCATTGGAAGCGCGATAGCACCAAGTTTGTTCAGCTATTCTTTTACCAGTCTGGGCTCATACAGTTATATTAGTTACCTGACCTTAGCTTTCCTTTTGCTCTTGATTATAGGATCCTATAAAGTCAAAAGTCCACAATAAAAGTCATTTTTCTTTCCTATTTATCGTGTGAATTCTAAAATAATCTATCAAAAAGGCTGAAAAAGTGATATCTTTGGGGAATAATTATAAAACATCTTAAATTACGAATGGCAAAATCACAACAAACATTTAACAAAAGTGAAAAGGAGAAAAAACGTTTAAAGAAGCGTGAAGATAAGAGAAAGAAAATGGAAGCTCGCAAGGCCGAGGCGAAAGAAGGGGGAAAAAAAGGTATTGAATTTGCTTACGTAGATCATAATGGTCATTTAACAGATACACCTCCCGATCCTTCAAAAAAGATTAAAGTTGATGTGGAAAGTATAGAAATAAGTATTCCTAAAGCTTCAGAGGCAGAATACGTG
>JBFFLO010000328.1:0-3762 GCA_041554895.1 Lutimonas sp.
AAGGACGGCCTTGGTTATCAGGTCTTCAACGCTGGGAACGATCACAATGGCGCCATTATTCCCAGCAGGGAATTGGCCAAAAAGTTTTTCCCCAATGTGCCGCTTAGCCGTGAATTGGATCAGCACGAAGCATTGTTTTCGAATCGTAAAATCCGTGAAGTACTGGGGTTCAGAGAACAACATAACTGGCGAAAATACTTAAAGTGGGACTAATTTCAGATTAGGGGACCTAAGGGCCCCTGAATTAATAAATCACGAAAAAAAATCCTGCCTCCTGCCATATTTGAAGATTGATCTATACGTGCAAAAGTTAAGTACTGACTCTGGCATCTGCTCATGACAAAACTATTGCGGGCATGTAACTTTCAATTCAATATTGAAATTTATCTTTATATTTAACCATAATCTATCTCGATCGAATGTCACAATCCCGCCAACTTGCTGCTATTATGTTTACAGATATTGTGGGTTATACGTCATTAATGGGAAATGATGAAGAAAAGGCTTTCAGCATACTTAATAAGAACAGGGCATTACAAAAGCCAATTATTGAACAATTTAACGGAACGTGGATAAAAGAATTAGGTGATGGCGTGATGGCAAGTTTCAATACGGTCTCAGACGCGGTTAATGCGGCAATTAACATTCAGAAAGAAAGTAATGCGATCCCAGACCTTCGACTGACGATAGGTATACATCTAGGAGAAGTGGTATTTGAAAATGAAGATGTATTTGGAGACGGTGTAAATATCGCCGCAAGGATTCAGGCATTTGCGATTCCTGATAGCATATATATATCCGAAGTGATTCATAATAATATTTCAAACAAACAAGGCATTGAAACCAGGTTTGTAAAGGAAGAGAAATTAAAAAATGTCGTTTCCCCGATCCGCATTTATGAAGTCATTACAAGACATAAAACACACCCTTTTAAAATATCAGTTAAGGAATCCGTAAAAGAATCATCAGGAAAGAGCATCGCAGTACTCCCTTTTGTAAATATAAGTAATGACCCTGATCAGGATTATTTTTGTGATGGGCTATCAGAGGAGATCATTGATGCGCTTTCTCAGTTAGACAATCTGCGCGTTATTGCCAGGACCTCAGCGTTTTCATTTAAAGGAAAGAATATGGATGTTCGTGAAATTGGCAAGACTCTGGGTGTAAGGACGCTTTTAGAAGGCAGTGTACGCAAGTCGGGTAACAGGTTAAGAATCACGACCAAATTGGTAAGTGTCGCTGATGGTTCTCATTTATGGACTAATCGTTATGATCGTGAACTTGAAGATATATTCTCGATACAGGAAGATATTGCCACAAATGTTGCTACTGAACTAAAAGGCTTTTTGACCAGCCATGAAAAAGAGGTGATTAGACCTCAAAAAACAGTAATTGAAGCGTATGAATATTTTCTCAAAGGGCTTGAATTATTTCACCAATTAGATGTCTGGGAATCAAAAAAAATGTTTGAGAAATCAATTAAAATTGATCCCGATTATGCTCCTGCCCATGCCGGGCTTTCGGATGTGCTTGCCCAGATTTATGAATGGCTTGGAGGAGATAAAACCCATCTGCTGCTTGCTGAAAGTCACAGCGTAAAAGCGCTTTCTTTATCTCCAAAAATGGCTGAAAGCCATTCGTCATATGGATTTGTTCTTGCATTGCGTAAAAGATACGATGAAGCTGAAAAGGAATTTAATGAAGCTATCAGGCTGAACCCCAATTCATTTAGGGCCTATTATCAATATGGAAGGATGTGCTTTGCTATGGGTAAAATTGAAAGGTCAGCCGAAATGTTTCTAAAAGCTTCAGAAGCTCAACAAGAAGATTTTCAAAGCCTTCTTCTTCTTGCTCAGTCATTAAGAATACTTCAGAACGATCAAGAACAGGTTGCTTTAAGAGAAGGACTCAAAAGAGTCAGAAAGCATTTAGAATTCAATCCGACAGACAGAAGAGCCCTTTCGATGGGTTCTGTTTCACTTTTTGAAAATGGTGAAAAGGATGAAGCTATAAAATGGATTAACAAGGCAGTAGAGTTGTACCCGGAAGATGGAGGGGTTATTTTTAATGGTGCATGTCTTTTTGCGCTGCACGGGGATAAAGAAAAGGCAATAAATTTGCTGGAAGTAGCGGTCGATAAAGGTTGGGGAAACAAAGAATGGATCGAACAAGATAAGGATTATGATTCTCTTAGAAATGAACCACAGTTCAAGGCATTGATAAAAAGACTAAATTAAAAATATCAGTAAAGTTTTATAGGCTCAATACATCCTAACAGGTAGCTTGGAAATGCATTGATAGCAGATAATGATAATTTGACCTAAAAACATGGAAAATACAATTCAAATAAAAATTGGAAAACTGGTATTCGATTGCCGAACGCAAGGCAATGAAAAGGATGAATTGGTCATTTTTCTGCATGGCTTTCCTGAAACCTCATATATGTGGAAGCAGTTGATGTCTTCCCTTTCCGAAAATGGTTTCTATTGTGTTGCGCCCAATTTGAGGGGATATAGCAAAGGTGCTTGTCCTAAAGGTAAAAAACATTATCGTTTAGATAAACTGGCCAATGATGTTTTGGGCATATCTGGCTTTCTGAACAAATCAAAATTTCATCTTGTAGGCCATGATTGGGGGGCTGCTATTGGTTGGAAAGTAGTTCATGACTATCCAGGCTCTATTTTAAGTTGGACCGGCATTTCTGTTCCGCATCTGCAGGCTTTTGGAAAAGCGATTATGGTTGATAAGGAACAAGGTAAAATGAGTGAGTACATAAAAAATTTTCAATGGCCATTTCTTCCGGAAATGCAAATCAGAAAGAATGATTTTAAAATATTCCGAAAGTTGTGGAAGAATAGTGGATCAAATGAAGTAGCTGATTATTTGGAGGTTTTCAGAAACCCAAAACAACTGACTGCATCACTAAATTATTACCGAAGCAACTATAAGTTGTTAAAGAAGGCTGCAGCTGATCAAATTCTTGGCGATATCAATGTTCCAACTTTGTTTATTTGGGGAAATAAGGACCTTGCCATAGGATCTTATTCGGTGGCTGAAGGTCATCAATATATGAAAAATGATTACGAATTTATCGAATTGGATGCCGGCCATTGGTTGATCCAAACAAACTATCACGAATTGAAAAGGGCGATTACCAGGCATATTGATAAAAATAAGAAAAGTAGCTAACAAGGGGTATCATAAAAAGCCAGAATACTGTTGAAGATGAACAGGGGAAACCCGGGCTGCTGAACCAAGGGCTCCTTTCTTTTTAGTAACTTAGTGATCAGGATAAGGACATGATCTGCTAAAATGTCGGGCAATAAAAACAAACAGGTAAAAATGGATGAAAATTCACAGGGATTGGATAATTATTTAGACAACCATTATATCCATCGCAGCAATTGGCTAAGAGCAGCAGTGCTTGGTGCTAATGATGGAATTTTATCGACTGCAAGTCTTGCGATCGGTGTTGCCGCTGCAACTGATTTAAGAGAGCCCATTGTTTTGGCAACATTGGCAGGGTTAGTGGCTGGTGCTTTATCAATGGCGGCCGGAGAATATGTCTCGGTCAGCTCGCAGACGGATGTGGAGAAGGCGGATATTCAAAGGGAGAAAATAGAATTAAAAGAAATGCCAGCGCTTGAATTACAGCGATTGGCAGACATTTATATGGACAGGGGCCTTAAAAAGGAAACTGCTTTGATCGTTGCCAAAGAACTGACAGAAAAGGATGCTTTGGGAGCACATATCAGGGATGAA
>JBFFLO010000329.1:0-3758 GCA_041554895.1 Lutimonas sp.
CAAACAGAGATTGATAAAGAGGATAAAAGAAAGCCTCTTACAGATGAAAAGCTTTCAAGTTTATTAAAAGAGAGTGGCTATCTGATTGCCAGAAGGACCGTTGCCAAATATCGCGAGCAATTAGATATTCCAGTAGCCAGGTTAAGAAAAAAGATTCTCTGATACATGTTCATTTATAAATTCATTTCTTATGTATTACATCCACTGCTCTTTTCATTTATGGGCAGTTTCCTGTATTTATATTTAACGCCTAAACACATTTTAAAACAACAGGAATACATTATTTTATTGATCGTTTTTTTGAGTACTTATCTTGTCCCGATATTGCTGTTGGCTTTATTAAAAAGAGTACGTCTGATCACAGATTATCACCTTAGGAGTATTGATGAGCGTAAATTTCCGATCCTGTTTTTTATTATGTTATCCTTTTTAATAGGCAGGGCCATGTTGGGTATTCAAATCGCAGACCTACTGGCATTTTCATTTTTCGGCGTTGCCTTTGCCTTAAGTTTTACTTATTTGCTTTTCAGTATAAAGATCAAAACAAGTTTGCATACAATTGGTATTGGAGGGCTCATAGGATTTGTTATGGTGATGAGTTATGCATACCAGTTAAATTTCAATTCTCTGATTGCCGGTTTATTTGTGATAGGCGGAATAATAGGAGTTTCAAGGCTTGCCCTCAATGTACATAGTCCAAAAGAAGTTTACATTGGCTTTTTGATCGGCCTGATCTCTCAATTTATAAGTTTTCAAATCTATCAGAATATATAAAATACCAATCCGATTCTCAGGTCGCTAATATTAATGTCATAAATATTTTCCTGAGTTTCATTAAAAAGATCATTTAACCCGTAATACAAATAAATGTTCCACTTGTTATATCCTGCAGAAAAGGTGAGCCCGTATAGCAACTCGTTGACTTCAACGATGTCTTTGACATCAAAATCTGCCGATTTACCAAAATCCGTATTCCTGGCAAATACATAGGCAATTTTAATCCCGGGATACAACCTCCAAAACTTATATTTAGACGCAGTGGACCCTCTGAATCTCAATTCCACGGGTAATTCGACCGTATGCATGATGATCTTATTATTCGCTTCCAGGCTATCGCTGTTGTTAGGGGCAGACGCGTCCAAATTTACATTAAAATAATAATTGTTCAGGCCATAACCCAAGCCAGCACCCAGCGCTACATTACGCCCTTTATTCAAAGGGAAATCCTTTATGAACCCACCTCCTAAACCAAATGAAAAACCTGACTGTGAAATCCTATCGGGCAGGTTTAACATATGTATATAGGTCAAATTAAAATAAATCTGATCTTCAAGGTATTTGTTGTCAACAAAAGCGCTGTCATTTTGGGCCTGAAGTAAACCCGAAAAAAGGAAAAACAATACAACGGTCTTACGCATAGCACTTTTTTGAAAAATCAAAGGTAACTTTTTTAAAGAAGAATTCCCAAAACTGATTAGGGCATGACAACTGATTGTTAAAGCTTCAGGAAATTGAATAACCACAAGTTAAATACCTCTCTCCTAAACTTGACTGATTTCCAATTCTATACCCAGGCTATCGGATAGAATTCCTCTCAATTCCTCTGATGTTTCCGGATCTATTAAGTTAAGGGCCTTAACACCGCAGAGCTTTTCTATCAATTCGGATCCTGCATAGGTATTGGTGGCAATACCGCTTACTATATCCGGTTTAAGCTTAAAACTCTTCATAACGCCATAAACCGCATAGGGATCGGATGCGCATAACACCGTACATTTGATGCAATCTTTAAGTTCTTCAAAGGCAATATCCCCATTATAGGGTTCTAAGGGGGAAGCCCCCAGCTCAATGATAGCTACATCAGCACCGGTCCCTTGAATCCGGCTTAAAAGCTGCATGAGTTTTTTTCGGAATTTTTCCCTGGGATAAATCGATGAAGGCAAACCAATATCTACAAAATCAAAAATATTACTGGCACCAACATCTTTTAAAGACAAAATATCCCGGTACCTGCTGGCGCCTGTTAATTTTCCTGCAACTATTTGTAAACCTGCTCTTTTTAATTGATTTACTATGATTCTGGCTACCGTCGTTTTACCTGCAGACATGGAAGTACCCACCAATAAGATCACAGGCAGGTTAAATTTTTTAAAAGGGACATTCACTACAAAATCATCCATTTCGCAAATCTTTTTATCTAAGAGGATATGACCTAAGTATTCTATTTCTATCAAACTTGCAAGACGCACGGATTTAGAAGTACACTTACCGATCAGACCTCCTCCGGTTAGTAAATGCATTATACCATCCTCTTCGACTTCTCGCCAAGAACCCGTAGCCTCCAAGGTTGCATAGCGTTCTCCTAAGGCACCAACCACTAAATCTTCTTTCATAAAACTCCTCATCCTACCATTGGTCAACTCTATCTTCATTTGGTCATTACCAGGATTGGTGATTTTTCCAACCACATAGTCCCCGGTTTTCCATTTGAATTTTTCAAGTTTCTTTAGCTCAAAAGGCTTGTTTTCTAAGTCGCTGATTCTCAGCATTGACGAAAAAATATATTTAGAATTCATGCTGTTGTTTTTTAGATTCTACTTTTATATCACCTTCAATATCCTTGGCCGATAAAAGCATGGCCAGCAGCGCTGTTCTCTCAATGAATTTTTCTTTGAATATGAATTCATGCCTTGCATGGGCTCCATCTCCTACCGTCCCTAGCCCATCCAGTGTAGCCGTGTATAAACTGGTGGTATTACCGTCTGACCCTCCTCCTGCGGTTACCTGTTCTAACTCCAGGTGCATGCTTTGACCAATTTTCTTTGCCAGGGTCCACAATCTTTGATTTCGCTCTGTTTGCTCCATTGGAGGCCTTCCAAACCCACCTTCTATATGAAGAGAGGCACCCGTATGTTGTGGTTTTAAATCGAAAATCTTTTTTTGAATAAAGGCAGCATCATTCATATTGTGAACCCTAACATCCACGACGGCCTGACTTTCTTCGGCAATTACATTTGCTGATGATCCTCCTTGTATCATCCCGACGTTCACAGTGATGCCTTTTTCAAAATCATTCAGACCAAAGAGCTGTTGAATGTGATAAGACAGCTCAACTATGGCACTAATCCCCTTTCCGGGATTCAAACCTGCATGCGCAGGCTTGCCCCGTACTTTGATCGTAAATTTACCTATCCCTTTACGGGCCGTCTTTAGCTTACCTTCAAAACCCAGAGGAGGCTCCAAAATAAATGCCCTTTTCGCCAATTTGGCTATTCTCATGATGGCATTGGTGGATTCAAAACTGCCTATCTCTTCATCAGAATTGATAAGTATGACCGGGCTTAAAGGAATTTCTAATTGTAGTTCCTGAAGCGCCTTTAAAGCAAAGACCATTTGGGTGAGACCAGCCTTCATATCAAATATCCCAGGGCCCGATAACCTGTCTTGTGCGTCCAGGACAGGCATGCTCTCCAAAGTGCTTTTCTTCCAAACCGTATCACAATGACCTATCATTAGCTGGATGGGCTGCCTCTTTTTGCGTTCTTTTGGTCTGGCATATAAAAACCCTCCTGTTTTTCTTCCGGGAAATATAAATACTTGAAAGTCAAGCGATTCAAAGGCGGTTTTTAAAATTTTCAGTATTTCAATCTGGGAGGCAGGATCGTGAGAGGGGCTCTCATTTGTCACAAGTTTCTTTAGAAAGATGATCATTTCTTCCTGATGATCTTTTAAGAAACTTTCTATATGTATAGCTGCAG
>JBFFLO010000330.1:0-3749 GCA_041554895.1 Lutimonas sp.
GCCTGTTCAGGCGAAGGTAAATTTTTGAGTCCGGCGTCCCCAAGACTCGCTAAGATATCAGGATCATTGACCATAACATAGGCAGCAATTCCAGGGATCACAACGATCAAAGGAATGATGAGTTTTAGAAATGCTGCGAGTAAGATCCCTTTTTGTGATTCCTTCAATGATTTGGCAGCCAAAGTCCGCTGGATGATATACTGGTTGAATCCCCAATAGTAAATATTGGCTACCCAAAGACCCCCGACCAATACACCGATACCGGGAAGGTTATTATATTCAGGGTTGGATTTGTCAAGTATCATGGCAAAACGATCCGGGGCCGCCTCATAAATGATCCTTAACCCCTCTAACTGACCGCCTCCGCCAGAAACGGTATCCAAGGCAAGGTAGGTGGTAAACAAGCCACCAAGGACCAGGAAAACGACCTGGATCACATCGGTCCAGGCGACGGCCGATAATCCGCCATAGAGCGAATAAGCCGCAGCGAATAAAGCCAGCCCGATTACGCCATAGATCATGGGAATCCCCATGATGGTTTCCAGCGCGAGAGAACCTAAATACAGCACTGAAGCCAGGTTGACAAAGACATATAAGGCAATCCAGAAGATGGCCAAAATGGTTTTTAAATTGGTAGAATATCGTTGTTCAACAAATTCAGGAATCGTATATAAACCTTTTTCGATAAAAATGGGCAGAAAATATTTCCCCACGATGATCAAGGTAATGGCAGCCATCCATTCATAGGAGGCGATGGCCAGGCCCAATGCAAATCCTGAACCAGACATTCCGATGAATTGTTCAGCCGAAATATTGGCTGCGATCAGGGAAGCACCGATGGCCCACCAGGGTAAAGATTTACCTGCCAGAAAATAATCTTCCGCGTTTTTTTCGTGCCCCTTTTTATCTCTGGATACCCATAAGCCGACCCCAAGAATAAGCAAGGCATAGCCTATAAATATGACATAATCGAGTAATTCAAAATTTGCATGCATAGTGTTTGGTCTAATTGAGTTTAAACTTAATCAATTTTGATGAATTCATGAGGTGCCTGAATTATATGAGATGTGTTCCTTGTGATAAGGATACTTCATAAACAGAGCAGTTTCTTCCGAATTTTTCGAGGTAGGCTGCCGCGGTTTTTTCAGCATAATCCTGTACAGCGTCTTTCTTAATCATACTGATGGTACAACCACCAAAGCCTCCGCCCATCATTCGCGACCCGGCAATGTCGGGGTTCAATTTTGCAAGATCAACCAAAAAGTCAAGCTCCTTGCAACTCACTTTGTACTGATACTGCAGTCCGTGATGTGATGCATACATGAGTTGACCAAGCTCAGTAATATCGTTTGCCTGCATCGCCAGGGCTGCTTTTTGAGCCCTTTCATTTTCTTGGATGACATAAAGTGCCATCTGGTATTCTTCATCTGTTATGAATTCAGTGATGGACGAGAGCTGCGTTTGATCAGCATCCCGCAAAGCCTCAAGGCCTAAAAGAGAGGCTACTTTCTCACATACCGAGCGTCGCTTGTTATAGGCGCTGTCTGATAAGCTGTGTTTGACATTGGTATTGATCAGTAAAATTTGATATGCCTGCAGGTCAATGTTAAAGGCTTTGGCGCTAATGCTCCGGCAGTCAAGCAGCAGGGCCGTGTTTTCCTCTCCGAACATACTGGCAAACTGGTCCATAATACCGCATTTTACACCTACAAAGCTGTGCTCGGCTTTTTGGGAAATCATGATCATTTCCTCTTTGCTAAATCCGAGTTTGAACAATTCATTCAACCCAAATACCACCATATTCTCCAGTGCTGCCGAAGAAGATAAGCCGGCGCCTTCGGGAATATCACCCCCAAATACCAAGTTGAATGGGGCCAGCTTTTTTCCTGAATCGAGTATACCGTGAACAACTCCCAGCATATAATTTTTCCAGCTACCTGGCTCCAAAGGGGCAATTTTATCTAAGCTAAACTCATAAGATTCTTTCATGTCAAGTGCCTTAACTGTGCACAGTTTGGAGTCACTTGGACCAAAAGCGGCATAGATCCCCTTGTTAATGGCAGCAGGAAAAACAAAACCTTCATTATAGTCAGTGTGTTCACCAATGATGTTCAACCTGCCCGGCGAAAACACCATCGTGGTTGGTTGTCCGAAACTGGTTTCAAACGAGGAGGCAATATATTCTTTGATCATGTAAGACGCAATTTATGACGCATTAATAAATGATATAATTCGCAACAGTTGATACCGAAGAGTAACCGGTAAAAAAAACCACAGTTCGTTACAGCGAAATAAAGATAGTTATATTAATTAAATGTACAAATTACATTTAAAAAAGTATCAATACAGGTCAAACAAAAAGTCCTGTCCGTTTTCTTCCAGCTTGACATCTTTTCTAAAGGTGTATAAAAACGCACCTTTTTTTGAACCTGTTTTGTCTTTTAAATCGGTCTTTTCCAGGATGTTCAAAGAGAGCACTTTCTTTCTGAAATTTCTGGAATCCCTTTTTGACTGGTATATACTTTCATACAGGGCCTGTAATTGGGGAAGGGTAAAGTGATCGGGCAACAAATTAAATCCTATAGGTTTGTGACGGGCCTTAAGGCGAAGTGCCTCAATGGCATCTTTGACCATAGTTCCGTGGTCAAGGATCAGTTCGGGAACCTGATCAATATCAAACCATTTGGCGTCATAATCTTCAACCGACCGTATATCCAATTCGTCAATTCTGATCAGCGAATAAAACCCTACCGAAATAACCCTTTCAACCGGGTCCCGGTCAACGGCTCCGTATGTTTTCAACTGTTCCAGATAAATGTCTTTTACACCGGTGGATTCGAAGAGGATCCTTTTGGCTCCATCGATGATGGACAGGTCATTTTCTAAAAAAGCCCCGATCAATGACCAACTTCCCTTAAGGGGTTCCACTTTCCTTTTAAACAAAAGTAATTTCAGGCTTTTGGAATCAAAGCCAAATATGGTACAGTCAACCGCTACCAGAATTTTTTGCGGTGTATTGTATTTTAAATTGGATTTAATGAGTTTCATACCTGAACCTGGTCACATGATTTTACCTGATCAAATATAAGAATTTTAGTCTAGTGATCTGGCAGCCTGTCAAAATAGGATAGTCCCTGGTGAATACACTTTTCCTTAAACATTTGTGGTCAAGAATTCATATTGGAAATTGTATATTTGGGATGATACCAAAAAGCCATGTATTTATGAAGTTTCAGACCTTTTGCACCCTACTCATTTTTTACACTTCATTTTTTCTGCACAGTCAGTCAATTGATTTCTCAACCTTGCAAAACCTTAAGATCCGCAATGTGGGCCCCGCTAATATGAGCGGCCGGATCACTGCTGTGGACGCAGTGAGCAGTAATCCAAAAATCATCTTTGCCGGAGCCGCATCCGGTGGTGTCTGGAAGTCTGAAAATGGCGGGTCTGCCTGGACACCTGTCTTTGATGAACAGGCTACCCAGAATATCGGGGCGCTTGCCATCCAGCAAAGCGATCCCAATGTGGTATGGGTAGGTACCGGGGAGGGCAACCCCAGGAATTCCATGAACCTTGGCATGGGTATTTTCAAAAGCAAGGATGGGGGTAAAACCTGGGAACATATGGGGCTTGAAGCGACTAAAACCATTCACAGGATCATTATCGATCCAAAAAACCCCGATATCATTTATGTTGGCGCCATGGGGGATCCTTTTACCTCCAATGAGCACAGGGGCCTTTATAAAACC
>JBFFLO010000331.1:0-3749 GCA_041554895.1 Lutimonas sp.
CAAGGAAAGGTTAAAGAACATTTTACTTTAAGGATTTAATTTTTACTACTCCCCTTTTTGGTTATTCTTTTAAGGAATATGCTTATTTTTGACCTCCTTAAAATTTATTTATGAAGATCTATACAAAAACCGGTGATCAGGGAAAAACATCTCTCTTTGGCGGTACACGAGTAAAAAAAAACAACCTTAGAATCGATGCTTATGGCACGGTAGACGAATTGAATTCTCATATAGGTCTGATAAGGGATCAACTTAAAGATAAAGATTTGATCAACGATTTGATCAGGATCCAAAGTAAATTATTTACTTTGGGCGCCATGTTGGCCACCCCTCAGGATAAAGAAAAATTAAAAAACGGGGGCGATCGGTTGAAAATTGAAAAGATTGAAGAAGGAGAAATCCAGTTTCTGGAAGACAAAATGGATCTTATGGATATGGCCCTTGAGCCAATGACACATTTTATCCTTCCCGGAGGCCACCCTGTTGTGTCATTCTGTCATATTGCTCGTTGCGTTTGCAGGCGAGCCGAACGAATCACAGTTGAATTAGCTGACAAAGAAGTAATTAATATTCATATTTTGATATATTTAAACCGATTATCTGATTATTTGTTTGTGTTGGCACGAAAATTGTCTAAAGATTATAAGGTGAAGGAAATACCTTGGAAAGGCTGATCTTAAAAGGCATTACAAGGGCTTTACCTGGGTAAAAAAATACGTTCTTTTTATAGCTGAAAAATAGTGCTTAAAAAGCTTGGATTTTTCAGTAAAAAAATTACTTTTGCATTTCAAATTAAATAATATTCAATTATGTATTGGACGTTAGAATTAGCATCATATTTAAGTGATGCACCCTGGCCAGCAACCAAAGATGAGCTGATTGATTATGCGATAAGAACCGGAGCTCCGTTAGAAGTTGTAGAAAACTTGCAGGCGCTCGAAGATGAGGGTGAAAGTTACGAGATCATCCAAGAGATTTGGCCTGATTATCCAACGGATGAAGATTTCCTTTGGAATGAAGATGAATACTAAAAAATAAAAGTCTCCTCAGAGGCTTTTTTTTTTATGTTTAAGCTTCTTTTGTATTTGCCATAGTAAACCAGAAGAAAAAACAAATACCGGGGCCCCACCCGGTTATAATAACAAATATCATTATGAGTTTTTTAAATTCAGTATTGAAAGCTTTTGTTGGAGATAAGAAGAAAAAAGATCTCAAGCTTTTACAACCCTTAGTAGATAAGGTAAGATCCTTTGATAAGGAAATGTCCCTTTTAACAATCGATGAGCTTCGAGGAAAGACAGCAACTTTTAAAAACAGGATCGGGGAAGCGCGAAAGCCCTTTGAAGATCAGATCGAAGTTCTGAACAAAGAAATTGAAACTGCAGGAATTGACAGGAAAGAGGCCATCTACAAGGAAATTGACCAATTGAAAGACGAGGCCTATGAGGCGTCCGAAATTGTATTGAATGAGATTCAGCCAGAAGCATTTGCCGTGATGCGGGAAACAGCCAAAAGGTTTTCAGAAAATACCAGTTTAAAAGTAAAGGCCACGGCTTTTGACCGAGAGCTCTCTGTACATGACTATGTGACACTTGACGGGGATGATGCCATTTGGTCAAACACATGGGATGCAGCAGGTAAACCCATTACATGGGATATGGTTCACTACGATGTCCAATTGATTGGTGGGGCTGTTTTACACCAGGGAAATATCGCAGAAATGATGACAGGTGAAGGAAAAACACTTGTGGCCACTTTACCTATTTACCTCAATGCCCTGACAGGCAATGGCGTACATGTGGTTACTGTTAACAATTACCTGGCAAAACGTGATGCAGCATGGATGGGGCCAATCTTTGAATTTCACGGTTTAAGCATTGACTGTATCGACAACCATAAACCCAATTCTGATGAAAGAAGGGCAGCTTATCTAGCTGACATCACCTATGGAACGAACAATGAATTTGGGTTTGATTACCTAAGGGATAATATGGCACATTCGCCAAAAGATCTCGTACAAAGACCGCATAACTACACCATTGTTGATGAGGTGGATTCTGTATTGGTTGATGATGCCAGAACGCCATTGATCATTTCAGGAGCAATTCCTCAGGGAGATCGACATGAATTTAATGAGTTAAAACCAAAGGTCGACCAACTGGTGAGTATGCAGAACAAATACCTGATCGGGGTATTGGCAGAGGCCAAAAAATTAATTGCAGACGGAAACACCAAGGAAGGTGGCTTTTTATTATACAGGGTTTTCAGAGGCTTGCCAAAAAACAAGGCCTTGATCAAATTTTTGAGTCAGGAAGGCATCAAACAGCTCCTTCAAAAAACGGAGAACTTCTATATGCAAGACAACAACCGTGAAATGCCTAAGGTTGATGAGGAACTACTCTTTGTTATTGAAGAAAAAACGAACTCGATTGATCTTACAGATAAAGGGATCGCGCATTTATCAGGAGACAATGAAGAACATTTCTTTGTATTGCCTGATATGGGAATCGAAGTCGGTAAAATTGATGCCAAAGAAATTTCCGTTGAGGAAAAAGCCAAAGAAAAAGAAGAATTATACCGGGACTTCAGTATCAAAAGTGAACGTATACATACTTTAAATCAGTTGCTTAAGGCTTATACCCTTTTTGAAAAGGATGTCGAATACGTGATCATTGAGGATCAGATCAAGATCGTGGATGAACAAACTGGCCGGGTCATGGACGGACGTCGTTATTCTGATGGTTTACATCAGGCCCTGGAAGCCAAGGAAAATGTAAAGATCGAGGCTGCCACACAGACATTTGCTACCATTACCTTACAAAATTACTTTAGGATGTACCGTAAATTGTCGGGGATGACAGGTACGGCCATCACTGAAGCAGGCGAATTCTGGGAGATCTACAAGCTTGATGTTATTGAGATCCCGACAAACATGCCTTTGATCAGGGATGACCGTGAGGATCTGATCTTTAAGACCAAAAGAGAAAAGTACAATGCGGTGATCGATGAGATCAATAACCTGGTAAACCAAAAAAGACCTGTTTTGGTAGGTACTACTTCGGTAGAAATCTCTGAATTGTTGTCAAAAATGCTTTCAATCAGAAAGATCCCGCACAATGTATTAAATGCAAAACTGCACAAAAAAGAAGCAGACATTGTGGAGTCGGCAGGTAATCCAGGAGTGGTTACCATAGCGACCAACATGGCTGGTAGGGGTACGGATATCAAATTGTCTGATGAAGTGAAAACTGCTGGAGGACTCGCCATTATTGGTACAGAAAGACATGATTCAAGGCGTGTTGACCGACAGTTAAGAGGTCGGGCCGGACGTCAGGGAGATCCAGGATCTTCTCAATTCTATGTGTCGCTTGAAGATAATTTAATGCGCCTGTTCGGTTCTGAAAGAATCGCCAAAATGATGGATAAAATGGGGCTCAAAGAAGGTGAAGTGATCCAACATTCTATGATCTCAAAATCCATTGAAAGGGCACAGAAAAAAGTAGAGGAAAATAACTTTGGTATTCGTAAACGATTGCTTGAATACGATGATATCATGAATGCCCAAAGGGAGGTGATCTATAAACGAAGAAGACATGCTTTATATGGTGAACGTCTGCAGGTGGATATCGTCAATATGATCTATGACACTTGTGATGCTATCGTATTGAACAACAAGATCAACAATGATTATTCAAATTTTGAATTTGAATTGATCCGTTTTTCTTCAACTACTTCACCATTTAGCAAGG
>JBFFLO010000332.1:0-3716 GCA_041554895.1 Lutimonas sp.
TAAAGAGGTTCTAAGTACTTTTTCATACAGGGTAGTACCGGATTCATCTTCTAATACCTGAAAATCCAGGCCACCCTTGTTGGAAGTCAGTGCCAGCATAATGGTAAACTTGTCTTTGAAAGCAAGAAAGGGTTCAACCGAATCGCTTCCCATATAAGGTGCCACGGTTACAGAATCAAAATTCATGTCATCAAAAAACGCCTTGGCATAACGTGTTGAGGTATTCCCAATATCACCCCTTTTTGCATCGGCAATGGTAAAGATTGAGGGATAATTTTCATTGAGGTAGGCGATGGTTTTTGACAAGCTTTCCCATCCTTTTAAACCATAAGCCTCATAAAAGGCCGTATTGGGTTTATAGGCCACCGCCAGATCATGAGTGGCATCAATAATGGCTTTGTTAAATTCGAAAATCGGATCATCACATTTTAACAGGTGGGGAGGTATTTTTTCAAGGTCAACATCCAATCCGATGCACAAAAATGATCTTTTGGCTTTGATCTGCTGAATTAGCTCTTGTTTCGTCATTTTTTTTGAAAATTGATTGCTGCAAAAGTAATCATTTTATCAGTTTAGGTTATCTTTGCGATTCATTTTAATTTCAACTAAAAAACCAATTTAATGAGAACTAAAATTGTAGCCGGAAACTGGAAGATGAACAAGACCTATAAAGAAACCAAGGTCTTGGTCAAAGAATTAAACCATGCTGTAAAAGAACTTACTTTAGATAATACCCGCGTGATTATTTCACCGGCTTTTGTCAATTTACAGAAGGCCTCAAAAATGACCAAGAAATCAATCATAGAAGTGGCGGCTCAAAATATGCATCAGGAAGCAAGCGGTGCCTATACAGGAGAGGTTTCTGCTCAGATGATCAAAGGCGTTTATGTGGATACCGTGATTTTAGGACATTCAGAAAGAAGGGAATATTTTGGGGAGACAGATGCACTTCTTGCAGCCAAAGTGGATGCTGCTTTACAGAACGATTTAGAGGTGATCTTTTGCTTTGGAGAGGTTCTGGAAGACAGGAAGAGCGGCAATCATTTTAAGGTGGTTGAAAGCCAGATAAAAAATGCGCTGTTCCATCTTGATTCAACTGCATGGTCAAAAATTATTTTAGCATACGAACCAGTTTGGGCAATCGGAACCGGCGAAACAGCCTCCCCTGATCAAGCTCAGGAAATGCATGCTTTTATCAGAGAATTGGTTGCTGAAAGGTACTTGAGCGATGTGTCTGAAGAAGTTTCTATTCTTTACGGAGGAAGCGTAAAACCAGGCAATGCCGAGGAGATCTTTTCAAAGGCTGATGTAGATGGCGGTTTGATAGGTGGTGCTGCCTTGAACGTAGCTGATTTTACAGCCATTATAAAGGCTATTTAAGGATTTTATAAAAATCTTAAAACTATAAATCTGTGAAATCTTTGCGCTTGGTAAAGGTTCCACAGATTTTTTAAATTCGGGAATATATGGACTATATAGGGTGCTTTTTTAAAATAGATTCAGGATCGTTGGACCTGCAAACTGCCATTGACATTTTAGTTGCAGAACTTGGTCAGGCCGGATTCGAAAGCTTTACTGAAAACCCGGATGGGGTAGAGGCCTATATTCAAAAAGCAGACTGGGATGCCGGCTTATTAGATGATATTCAGATCCTGCAATCAGAAGAGGTAACCTTTTCCTATGAGGTCAAGGAGATAGAACAGGTAAACTGGAATGAGGAGTGGGAAAAGAATTTTGAACCGATCGTAGTAGCTGACCAGGTGAGTATCAGGGCCCCTTTTCATCAGAATCCCGGGCTAAAATATGATATCGTCATTGAACCAAAAATGAGTTTTGGGACGGGTCATCATGAAACTACCCATTTGATGATACAGCATTTGATGGACCTGGACCTTCATGGGAAGAAAGTGCTCGATATGGGATGTGGTACCGGAATTCTGGCAATTTTTGCCGAAATGAAAGGAGCTGCTGCAATTGATGCCGTTGATATTGATAACTGGTGTTATGAAAATTCATTAGAGAATGTCGAGCGTAATCATTGCCATCATATATCAGTATTTGAAGGTGATGCAAGCCTTTTAAAACCCGCGGCCTATGACGTGATCATAGCCAATATCAATCGAAATATCTTATTAAAAGACATGCCTGTTTATGCAGGTAGTTTGAAAGAAAATGGCATCTTGCTTTTAAGTGGTTTTTACACTGAAGATATCGAGAAGATCAATGCTTCTGCCGAGTCGAATGGACTGAAACAGGACAAGAAATTGATCAGAAATAATTGGGTTGGATTAAAATACGTAAATTTGCAGCAGAAATAAAACTTATTTACCATGGTTTATTCGACAAAAGAAAAAATTCAGGAATCTCATGACGTTGCCGAACAGGAGGTTAAAATGCATGAGATCTTATTATTCAATGATGATGTCAATACATTTGATTTTGTGATCGATTCGTTGATAGAGGTTTGTGAACATACGCTCGAACAAGCTGAACAGTGTACTTATCTGGTCCATTATAAAGGTAAATGCGCAGTGAAAACTGGAGAATTCGAAGAACTTAAGCCAAGATGTACCCAATTACTGGAACGTGGCTTGAGCGCAGAGATCGTTTAAATTTTAAAATTGATATCGCTATAAAGGGATATTTCCATGTTTTCTTTTCGGTCCATCTACCTTTTTATTTTCCAGCATTGAAAATGCCTTGATCAGTTTCTTTCTTGTATCCTTTGGAAGGATCACTTCATCAATAAAACCTCTTTTGGCTGCCCTGTAAGGATCTGCAAATTTGGAAGCGTATTCCGCTTCTTTTGCTTTCCATTTGGCCTCCGGGTCGGCAGCTTCGGATATTTCCTTTTTAAAAATGATCTCACTGGCTCCTTTGGCACCCATCACCGCAATTTCGGCAGTTGGCCAGGCAAAATTCATATCAGCGCCAATATGTTTTGAATTCATGACATCATAAGCTCCGCCATAGGCCTTTCTGGTAATAACGGTAACGCGAGGAACGGTTGCCTCGCTGAGTGCGTATAATAATTTGGCACCGTGAATAATGATGCCACTCCATTCCTGATCTGTGCCGGGTAAAAATCCGGGAACGTCAACCAAAGTGATAATTGGTATGTTGAATGCGTCGCAGAAACGTACAAAACGAGCCGCTTTTACCGATGCATTAATATCGAGTACTCCTGCAAGGTAGTTGGGTTGGTTGGCCACAATACCACACGGCTGACCGTTGAATTTAGAAAAACCAACCACAATGTTTTTAGCATAGTTCCGGTGGATCTCAAGGAATTCGCCATAATCCGCAATTGTATGAATTACATCTATTACGTCGTAAGGTTGATTTGGATTGTCAGGGATGATCTCGTTCAGAAGGTCGTCCATTCTGTCGAAAGGATCGGCACATTCCGTAACAATAGGATCTTCCAAATTATTTTGAGGAATGTAGCTAACCAATTTTCTAAGGATTAGCAGTCCTTCCTGTTCGTTTTCTACCAGGAATTGCGAAACACCTGATTTTGAAGCGTGAACTTTACCTCCACCAAGATCTTCAACCGAAATGTCCTCACCGGTTACCGTTTTTACCACTTTAGGGCCGGTAACAAACATGTAGGAGTTTTGCTCGGTCATCATGATAAAGTCAGTTAGAGCAGGTGAGTAAACTGCTCCACCGGCACATGGACCGAAAATGGCTGAAATTTGAGGAATAACTCCCGA
>JBFFLO010000333.1:0-3703 GCA_041554895.1 Lutimonas sp.
ACCTGTTCAAAATATTCTTTGACCCTCCTTTTATATTCGGGTGACAATTCTAATCTCTTCCGTTTCAAAATTTCATCTTCAATACCTTTTTGTCTAGAGTGGTCCAACGCATCAATTTCTCTAAAAGCTTCTTTATACTGACTTGTCTCAGATTTTCTTTTGTTATCCTTATTTCGCTCCAAAGCCGCATTCTCTAACTCCAGCAGCTCGTGCTCCAGCTTTTGCATCCTGTCCAGGGACTCCTTGTTGATACCTTTTTCAAGCAATATCTTTTCTAATTCTTCCATCTGATTTAAGACTCCTTTCCCTTTTTGGTTGCCGCTACCCTCCTTATCTAACATGTCCTGCAACCGATCCTTTAAAAGCTTTTGCTCCTGGTATATTTGAAATTGATCACCGCTCATCGCTTCTTTTCCCATTTTACCAGGACCTTTTTGCTCATTCATTCCCTCTTTCATCTTCTTCATGATCCCCTGTTGCTTTTTAATAATATCCGGTAAACTCAGTTCTCCTTCTTTTCCCTTTCCCTTTCCGGAACCAGGTTGTTGATTTTGTAGATTTTGCAGTATATCACTTAACAAGTCGGCAAGATTATTCGCTGCTGTCATCGTGTATTGTTGATTGCTCCTCCCTTGTTGTATTCTATTTTCAGCAATATTCTCAAGTGATTTGTCAAGGTTGTAGTGAGCAGCGCCAATATCCTCCTGGATCTTGGAACTCAACTTAACCATCCTGAGTGATAAAGCATATAAGCTATCGTCTATGTGTTCAAAATGTTCCTTTAGCTTAACCTGTTCCTTCAACTTCTTAGGAAAATCCCCATTTGCTGCATTTACATTGTCAAAAGAAAGCATCAAGTCTTCCTGATCCAAAGAAAAAACCAGTAAATTCTTAAGTACCTGTTGCAGGTCCTTTATATTCTCTTCTACTCCTTGCATCTCCATTTCCATTAAACCTGCCTCCATTTTTTCACTAAGTTCCCTCATCCTTTCAGAAGCCCTTCTTTGCTTTTCCTTTGCCTTATCCTTATTTCCCTCCTTGCTTTCTTTTTGCTCACTCTCCTTTAGAGATTCCTCTGCATCTTTCATGTCCATTTCAATCAATTTCTCATCCGGTTTGCTGTCAAAAATATCCATAGGGTTTTTTAACTCATTATTTTGCTCCCGTAGTTCATTAAAATCTTGTTTTAGCGAATCAAACTTCGTATTCAACTTTTTCTGTTCTTCCTCAGAATTTATTTCTTCTGTACTCAGATCCAATTGCTCTTCTGAAAGTTTCTCAAGCTTATCCATGATCTGTGCAGATTTTTTTTGGACATAGAACTGTTTGGTCAATTCTAATAGCCGTTCCAGTGTCCTGGTTTCCTGCTTGCTTTGTTCCTTCAGCTTATCAATTTTTTCAATTAAATCTTCCTTTTGAAGTTTTTCGGCCAACTCTTCAAGTTCTTTGATCAACGCTTTCTTTTCCTCATAATCAGCCATTTCCTCCCATCGCTTTTTTAGCTCCTCTTTTTTATCTTCAAGGTCCGGTTGATCCTCCATATACATATCATCCAGGTTTTCCTTCATCATTTCAGTATTCTCATCCATCATCTTCTGGTAGCGCTTCTGCCTTTCCAAAAATTCTTCAAGCTGCTTTTTATCATTCCAGTCGGTATCTTCCTTATTCTTGAGTTTCTTCGAAAACTCATCAAGGGATTTTTCTAGTTCCTCTCCAGACTGTTTTGATCTTTCGGCGTCTTCAATCCCTTGTTTTTGTTCTTCCAAAATTTCTTCTTCCTCTTCTTCAAATGTTTTATTCCTGTATCTAAACGTCTGAGATATCGTTTTCTTCGGACCCTTAATGGCATCATTGTCAAATACTTCAAAATACAATTCGTAAGTTCTGCCTTCTTCCAATAGTATGCCTTCAGGAAAAACATAGGAAAATTCTTCAAAGTCACTATAATCCACATTTATTTTTCCGATACTTTGTTGTCCGTTGTCCACATCCCTTGCAACTACCTGCAATCTGGATATTCCATAATCATCGGTGAGTTGACCAAAAAACTGAACCGGGCCACGGCTTACTGAATCGATATCACTCTGAACAAATATCTTCGGAAACTCGTCAGTGACCGCTTTCAACTGATAACTCAAAGTTTCGAACTCTTTTAAATGTTCATTGGAAGAGCGGATGTCATACCAGGTATTACGAAGAATTTTCTTAGTCAACAAAAATCTCCCATTATCCTCATAAGTCATTTTTTCTACCTTTTGCTCAGCTTTTTCGTTTCTTATGGCAAAATGTATTGTCTCTGTGTTCTGGGAACCAACGATCCATGTAACTTCGGTTCCTGCCGGAATAACGGCATTGCCCGTATTGTTTATCGTATCGGCCATCTTATTCAAATAAGCCGGATATTTCAATTCCATGCTAAAGTCTGTGATCTTTGGCGCCGAAAGGACATGTAATACGTAGGGTTTGGAGCTTACCGAATTACCTTCCAGATAAAACTCTATGTCTTTAGACGGGAACTCAAAAACATATGACAATTCGCCATCTAAACCTGGAGTGGCATAATAGCTATTTCCTCCATAAACAATCCGTACATTTTCGGGAATCAGTTCTCCAACCGTTCTTATGATCAATTTAAAAGACTCATCCTCAACGGTCTCCAACCTATCGTTTACCACTTCAAAATAAAACGGCGCAGGCGCTTCAAAAGCGGTTTGGTAATGAACCACTCGATTCAAACTTTGGGTTAAAACAGAATTGTTTCCGGTAATCCAAACCAGTAACCAAATAAACAGAGGGATCAGCAAATATTTCAAGTACACCACGTTTTTTTTAAACACAATGGCTTTTTTAAAGCTGATTGGCGTTAACTCTTGTGATTTTTGCTCAATGCTGGCAACCAACAATTCATTTTTGGAATCAATTGATTTTAACTGAATGATATTTAGCAACTTATCATCTACTTCTTTAAAGTGCTTGCCTATGATCCGGGAAGCTTGGGTATCTGATAATCCCTTTCTGATCCCCATCAATTTAAATACCGGAACAAGAATAAATCGAAATAATAAGATGAATTCTATCAACACAAACAACCAAAAAAGCACAGTTCTGGAAAAGGGTTCAAGCCATAGGAAATATTCTATGGTCAGGGTAAAAAACAAATAAAGTAAACCGAAGGACAAAAATAAGATAACACCTTTGATGATCTCATTGGTGTAATACCTTTTAATAAAGGATTTTAGCTTATCATGTATGTGCTTATAATGGTCCATAACCGATTTCTAAAATTACGATTAATCTTTAAATTGTATTTTAGTAAAATGTTAAAATAAAATTTGACGCCAAAAACAAATAGTATACTGTGTGCGGGTATCAATGCACGTTCAACTAAAGCAACTATTTCTATTGAATCCATCAAACACTATAGAAGTTCCATTCATGAAAAAATCGGCTAGGAGTAACTAAATTCAGAGGTTGGAATCGTCATTGGATAAAACAATATACCTGTTGATAAAATAAGGTTTGAATTTGGTTTATACAGATATTTTCAAAATTCCTGATTGTGGTGCTTATTTATTTAAAGCCTTTATTATAGCATCTTCAGCCAAGTTCCTCATGATCATATATCCTTTTTTTGTAGGATGCACACCATCTTCTGCCAGTTCTTTTGGCAAGCCATTGCGGTCATCGGCCATAGCTGTAAAAT
>JBFFLO010000334.1:0-3702 GCA_041554895.1 Lutimonas sp.
CCCGCCATCAAAAACATTCCAGGATACACTCAGGCCACCCACGATTCCTGTAGAAGTAATGGATGCCAGTGAAAAGGGGTTGCTGATATTTGAATCCGTATTGGAATCCCTCCAGTTATATGCTCCGTTAATACCCACATTCGGCACCCATGATGATTTGTTGATCTTTAAATCATAATCACTAAGGGTAACGCTCTTTTCAGCCTGCAATAGTAATGCATTATTGATTTTTGCAGATTGTAAAACCCTTTCATAAGTCAGGTCAATGGCATAGGTTACTGTCGTATCCACAGCAAAATCAATATTAACGTCTCTTCCCAGGATCACATTCAAGTCTCTTTTGGCATTGGCCAGTTCCCTTTGAATATTGAGTAGGTTGATACTGTCCTGGTTTACATTCACTTCAGTATTCAACACATCCAGTTGGGTTTTTTGACCGTATTGGTACCCGTATTGTTCCCTTAATAACTGGCTTTTTGAAATTGCCAATGACTGCTCCAGGTTATTTTTGTTTTCAGTTAACCTTGCCACATCATAGTAAGAAACAAGCAACCCGAGCAGCGTGTTTTCAATGACCTGCCTAACACGGATTTCAGAAATATTGTACTGTTCCTGGAGTTTTCTATAGTTGTATTTTCTGCCGAAACCATCAAATAATAAATAATCGACACCTACTGTTGCTGAGTATCCATTTGTGGTATTTTCTATATCGTCTTGCGTATTACCGTTCTGAAATTCAATGTTGCTCATTTGATCTTGATAATCAACACCTCCCGAAGCAAAAACGGATGGCAAGTACCCGCTGTTGTATATACTGGAGCTATTTTTAGCCACTTCAAGGTCGTTATTGGAGACCTTGATGTCATAGTTGTTTTCCAAGGCAATATTGACGGCTCCGTTCTTGTCAAGTACGTCCTGTGCACTCATTGAAAAGCCCAGGATCAATAATAGAATAGATAAAAATTTATTCTGTTTCATTATGTTCAATATTTAATTCTTTAACAGCACGCGTTACTTCTTCTTTAGTCACTTTTTTCCCGGTCATCAGCCATTTGATCTTGACCGTTAAGCTATTATTGATGGAAAGTAAAAGAGGAAGCATCAATAAGGTTAAAAACGTAGCGATCATGATCCCGTAAGAAATGGAGATTGCCATCGGTTTTAGGAACTGAGCTTGCCTGCTTTTCTCCAAAAGCAAAGGCATCAATCCGGCCACTGTTGTTAATGAGGTAAGAATTATGGCTCTAAACCTCGATTTTCCAGCCTGAAATAAAGCATCGTTGAAATTCATCCCTTCTTTAAGGTAGGTGTTGAATTTCCCAACCAGCACCAAACCATCGTTGACCATGATCCCAATAAGGGCAATGATTCCCAGCCACGATAAAATATTGATCGCGAACCCATGGATATAATGCCCCCAAACAATTCCGATCAAACTGAACGGCACCATTATAAACAACAATAAGGGTTGGCTGTACGATCTAAAAGTAAAAGCGATAACGACATAAATTAAAACCAATACAATGAGTCCTGCTCTATTGGCTGAATTTATTGTTTTAGCAGCCTCTCTGTTCTGTCCTTCAAAACTCGGCTGTACCGAAGGATATTTAGCTAAAATCCCAGGTAGAATATTACTTTTGATATCTGTCATGACATCCGTAGCACTCTCTTTTGCATTCGCCATATCGGCAGTGATCTGAATTTCACGGCGGCCGGATAAATGATTGATGGCCACGTCGCCTCTTGCTATATCATAGGTGGCAATTTCAGAAAAAGGAACTTTAGTACCAGTAGGGGTGGAGATCCACATGTCATCAAGGTTCCTGATGGAAGACCTGTCTTCTTTTTCATACCTTACCCAAACTTTGATCTCATCTTGTCCACGCTGAAAACGCTGTGCCTGATAGCCGAAGAACCCTGACCTCACCTGACTCATAACTGACTGAAGAGTAAGCCCTAAGATATACGCATCATTTTTTAATTTGACCCTAATTTCCTTGATCCCGGCAGGGTCAGTGTCAGAAACATCTTTTAAAGTTGGGTTGGCCATTAATATTTGTTTCAACTCCTCTTTGGCAGCTTTCAATTCAGGAATATTATTTCCCAGAAGAGAAACAGCAACAGGGCTTCCTCCAAAATTACTTCCAGAACCGAAAGTCAGACTTTCGGCACCATAAACCACACCCGTTTTTTCTCTTATGGCATTGGTAATATCAATAGAGGGGAAATCGCGAAATTCTCCTTGCAACAAATTGATCGTAAGACTGGCGTTACTCGAACCAGGGCCAATTCTTTTGATAATATTTTCTACGACCGGAGTATTACCTGTTTGCTTTTTGGTGAATTCATCGGCAACCAGCCATGCGGCTTCTTCGATACTTGAGATGATCGAGTCGGTTATTTTCTCATTTGTTCCCTGGGGCATTGCCAATGATATGGCTACTCTGTCACTCGCAATAGTCGGAAAAAACGACGTACGAACCATCTTGCTTTGAATACCACCAAATGAAAGGATAAGCAATGCAAAAGGGATCGCAAGCCCTAAAAACCGGTTCTTTAAAAAGAAATTCAAATAAGGGCCATATAATTTGTCTCTGCAAAAAACCATGAATTGATCAGCCTTCACATTGATATTATTGAAGATCCCAAAAAGCCCTTTTGTAGGTTTTTTCCGATTCCTGATCAAAGCTTTAGAATGAGCAATATGAGCAGGTAAAATAATCAGTGCTTCAATCAGGGATACACTTAAGGTCAGGATAACAACCGTTGCCACTTCCCCGAAAAAATTCCCAATACGACCATCCAAAAAGAAAAATATGGAAAACGCCAGCATGGTTGTCAATATGGCAGAAATGATCGGTGGAATTACTTCCAAAGTTCCATCAATAGCTGCTCTGACAGGAGATTTCCCTTTTTCATAATGGTGGTAAATATTTTCACCGATCACGATACCATCATCTACCAGGATACCGATCACGATGATCATACCGAATAAGGACAATACATTGATGGTAACACCCAGGTTTGCAGCAAAAATAAACATTCCTAAAAATGAAATGGGTAAGCCGGCAGCTACCCAAAACGCAATTCGAACGTTCAGGAAGAGTGACAGGAACAATAACACCAGCAAAATACCGATAATCGCATTTTCGGTCAATAATTGTGTTCTTTGATTTAAGGTGATTGAGCGGTCACTGGATATGTTCAACTGAACATTGTCATGTTCTGCATTGAATTTTTTAATGTAAGTTTTGATCATTTCAGCAGAGGCAAGCATATCCTCGCTATTGGTGTTGCTTACTTGTATGCTGATGGCTATTTCGTCGTTATAGAAGAGCCTGTCCGGATTCTCATTCCAACGATCTCTTACCGTAGCCACATCTTTCAGGTAAATCACATTACCCGATTGATCTGCCTTGACAATGATATTAGTAAGGTCAGCACCATAATATTTTCTGTTTCTGGCGCGTATCAGGTAATCTTCATAATCAGTTTTAATATTTCCTCCTGAAACCAGTAGGTTCGACTGTTGTATAGCCTGACCTACATCTGCAAAAGTAAGATCAAAGGCCCGCAGGTCTATTTCACGAACAGCTATTTCTATTTCTTCATCAGGAAAACCCGTAATAGAAATCTGAGATATTCCCGGCATGGCACGAAGGTCATTTTCTACATCGCGTGAGTATTTTTTAAGCGTAATCA
>JBFFLO010000335.1:0-3691 GCA_041554895.1 Lutimonas sp.
AAATTTGATGTAAGATATGGATCGACTAGTTTCTTTGATGACCTTCAGGACAAGGCAATCTACGACGAATTTGATTTGATCACAGATCTTGAATTCTAATAATCACATCTTCATTCTAAAGGAAGTGAGAAAAATTTAAAGAAAAAAACATGAGAACAAAGTTGTTTAACAACAGTAAAAGAATAAGGTGGTCAGAACACAGAAACTATTCCATCAATTCTTAATCATCAAAAAGACCGCTTTCCCCCAGCGGTCTTTTTTTTTGTGCGGTTTACAGCAGATAAATCTGTTTGGGCAAAGCAATAAATTGATCGGAAAATTAATCACTCAAAAGTACATTTGTTTTCTATTCATTTTTACCTACCTTTAACTTATCAAGCCCAAAACGATATCCGGTGAAACCATATCTAGTTATTATCAACAGTCGAACATGGATCGCACTCTTCGTCTCGATCTTAACCACTTATTTATGTTTTAGCTATCATATTAGTTTCGATATGGACCTGACGTTGATCAGTATCGCCATGATATTTCCGCTCGTATTTACGATCCGCGGATCGTTCAGAAGAAGAGAAAAAGCATTGGAACACTTGAGTGAATTTCGTGGAACAATTAAAACCCTTGACTATTTCTTTATGAGTAATCTCAAGCTGAGCGATGAAGATAAAGTTGAAATAAATGGCATTCTTGTCAAGATCAGCAACAACCTTATGAGCCAATTAAAAAGTAACAGCCATGAAACTGTAGAAGTTGATGCGAATATCGCTGAGCTTTATGATTTTGTTCAACAGCATAAACAATCCATCTCTGGAAAAAGAGAAGAAAAGATTTACAGGTTAATGCAGGATCTTCACGAAACGATCGAAAATGTTCATGCCATTAACGTTCACAGAACCCCTATCAGTTTAAAAGCCTATTGTCTTATATTCATTTATATCTTTCCGCTGATCTATGCCCCTTCTATCATTTTTAAGGTTGGCCCTGATAAAAGTGTTTGGATCACTTATTTTATTGTTGTTCTCAGTCAGTTTATTTTGATTTCACTTTATAATATCCAAAACCAGCTTGAATATCCTTTTGATGATAAAGGAATGGATGATATACAGTTAAATATTTTTAAAATAGACCGTTAAAAACTGCCGGTCTATGCATAATTGGTATTGCCAGGTTTTATAAAATACGCGAATAACGTTTTCAGGAATACCGAAAAAGGAAAGTCAGTGTTTGCGATGAGCGATACAATAGCATACAATGCTTACCTTAGATACCATCATATCCATTTTTCAAAGTATTGATTTGCATTAATTTTCAATGATCATTTCATTTTAACCCCAAAATTCCCTGCTAAATACATTTTTTTGTTTTTTTTAACACTTGTCTTAAT
The DNA here is from genome assembly GCA_041554895.1 of Lutimonas sp. Classification (GTDB taxonomy): domain Bacteria; phylum Bacteroidota; class Bacteroidia; order Flavobacteriales; family Flavobacteriaceae; genus Lutimonas. Next base: position 1,385 of record JBFFLO010000335.1, read on the forward strand.
CGCTGTATTTCAATATATTAAATAATTTTTATGTGAATTTACTGTTAAAATAGTACTTTGTTTTACATAGTACTGTAACATCTTTGAAGATGTCTCGTCTTATAAGTGTAAGCAATAATTAAAAAATTCAATTATGAGAACTACAGTATTTAAAAACAGCAAAAGAATCAGATGGTCAGAACACAGAACTTATGCCATCAGATCCTAATCAAGAAAAAAAAACCTAATCACAATTATATAAAATCAATATCATGAGAACTACAATATTTAACAACAGTAAAAGAATCAGATGGTCAGAACACAGAAATTATGCCATCAGATCCTAATCAAGAAAAAAAACCTAATCACAATTATATAAAATCAATATCATGAGAACTACAATATTTAAAAACAGCAAAAGAATCAGATGGTCAGAACACAGACATTATGCCATTAAATCTTAATTCCTTCTCCCTCTATAATGTTTGCAGGCACCTCCATAAAAAATTCTACAATGACACCTTAAAGTGTGACAGCAGCCCTAAATAATCCTTAGGGTTTTCTGCTATAGCCCTGAAAACAATTCTAAACTTTCATAACCCTCAACCATGCGGATTCACCTCCCAGGGAGAACCTACTGCCTAATTATCTGTGAGCAGATAATCATAGTACCTGACCGTATGGTACATTGATTTCCAGAAAAATATTTGAGGGGTGCTTTGCAGAGGCTCCCCTTTTTGATCGACAACAGTATGCCATTCTCCTTGATCATTAACAAAATATCTTTGGATATAGGAAATTTGATCTTTTGCGAGCTTTTGGTAATTTTCTTGACCTGTTATTTTATAAACATTTAATAACCCAAGGACAACTTCTGCCTGGGGCCACCAGGATTTGTTTTTTTCCTGGGCTCCATTCTCTGAGATCAGATTTGCATAACCTCCATTTGTCTTGTCCCTGGCTAATTCGACCACCTTGTTCATCATTATAACTGCCAGCTCCTCTGTTCTTTTTATAAGGCTTTTATCACCAATAGCCCTGGCCGCATGACAAATTACCCAGCTGCATTCTGCATTATGACCTGCCCAGTTCTCATTGGGCAATACCTGCCAACCTTCCGTAAAACGATGTATACAGAAATAATGCTCCTTATCGATAAACCTGTCAAGGATGATATGGAGTAAGGTTTGAATTGAATTTTTGATTTTTGCTTCTTTTCTGTTCTCATAAACCTTCACAAAGGCCTCCATCATGTGAAAATGCGTTGCGAATGACCTGGTCATGTGCTTCCCTCCTTCCCATTGCTCATTAAAACCATCCAGATAATACCCATCAGAATTATCTTTTAAGGTCGATCCGATAAAATCAATGTGTTCATCGATCAATCGGTTTACCAGGGGCGTATCATGCAGTCTGACATACTCAGCCAGTCCATATAGCACAAAGGCCTGAGCCATATTGACATTATCAGGATCGTCCAACCATTCCATATTGTATTTCCGGCCCCAGTAATAACCCCCCAGAGGGTTCTTGAATTCAGCAAGCATTTCAAATGCAGCATCAGCCAATGGTTTATAACGATCCGTTTTAAGCCTTGAACATCCCCGACTAGCTCCATAAATAATCCTTGCCAAATACATGGAACCCATGTCGGCCATCACATTTGGAACATTGTCTGTTGACATTTCCGGTAAAATTCCTCTTTGGTCTTTTCCAAACATGTTTAAAACCCAATACCGAAGGTAATTTTCAAACTCCTTCTTTATCTGAAATTGTTGGTCCTGCATCATACCGGCAAGTTACTAAACTACCTTCAAAAAATATAAACTCTTTTAAGCATCTTACTCGTGAATCCAAACGAAATGTTATAGATATCATAAACTTTGTTAACAGACACAAAGTGTCGTATCGAATGGTTTATACCTGATCTACCTTTGTACCAGGTTAATCGTTTAATTAACGCTCCGAACATTGATTATGATTTAGTATTTATTTGCCAAAATAGGTTAGACACCATTATATCAATCAATCTAGGAAGGTCCCAATCGTATCGGACGTCAATGTATAATAGTAAATCATGGGGGTAAAAGATTTGCTAAACACAAAGTGAAGTACATTGATTTACGAGAGATTGGGACTACTTTTTTACTTCACTATGTAACAATTGAAATATTTCAAAACTACTTTGGCAATCATAATAAAGGATCATTCAGTTAAGACACGAGATGTCGGTATTCAGCAGAACCGTTGCCCTTAACTTTGCCAGAAAATCAGCTATGATTCACAAATTACTAACTGATATTGAATTGGAAGTGAAGTATAAGATCT
>JBFFLO010000336.1:0-3691 GCA_041554895.1 Lutimonas sp.
GTTAAGTTTAAAAAAATAGAAACAGGAAGCCGAAACTTCCTGTTTCATGAAGATCTTAATTTGCCATCTAACTTTCAAATAATTTTTGATATAACCTTATCTCTAAAAACCATACTAAAACTATCCTGAGCTTTACGACATTTCAAAACCCTCATGATCTGCAGTACTTTAGAGCCATACAGACCAATGTTTTTAATTTCATATACTATAATATAATCAAAGAACGTATAAAGTTTACGAGGTAAAAGTAATCTCTACGTAAGAACCGAGCAATGACCCAAGTCAGTTTGCTATTTTCTGTTATGTGAAGTTTAAAAAAATAGAAACAGGAAGCCGAAACTTCCTGTTTCATGAAGATCTTAATTTGCCATCTAACTTTCAAATAATTTTGATATAGCCTTATCTCTAAAAACCATACTAAAACTACCCTGAGCTTTACAACATTTTAAAACCCTCATGATCTGCAGCACTTTACAGCCATACAGACCAATGTTTTTAATTCATATACTATAGTATAATCAAAGAACTTATGAAGTTTATTGGTGTAAAAATAATCCGGGTATAAGGATTATACAATGACACAGGTCAGTTTACTGTTTTTTATTGTTTTCTTTCAAAAGTTCTGCACTTCTTTCTCCTAATATGGTTTCCAGATCATCAATTTCCACTGTTTCTTTTTTAAGCAAAAGTTGTGCTAATTTTTCTAATTCCGGTTTGTGTTTTACCAATAGCTTTTTTGTCTTATCATAGGCTGAAAGTATCAAGGCCTGCACTTCTTTATCAATCAACAGAGCCATATTTTCACTATAGGGTTTACTTAACATCCTTTCATTCTGTCCGGTAGAATCGTAAAAACTAACGGGACCGATCTCTTCATCCAGCCCATAATAAACGACCATGGAATAGGCTTGCTTAGTTACTTTTTCGAGATCATCTAAGGCACCTGATGAAATTTCATTAAAAATAATTTCTTCAGCTGCTCTTCCTCCCAATAAGGCACATATTTGATCCACAAATTGAGTTTTGGTGAAAATCTGTCGTTCTTCAGGCAAGTACCATGCAGAGCCCAGGGATTTACCTCTGGGAATGATAGACACCTTCACCAAAGAATCTACATGTTTTAAATACCAGCTGGCAACCGCATGGCCTGCTTCATGATAAGCGACGATTTTTTTTTCATTGGGTGAAATAATCTTGCTTTTTCTTTCTAACCCGCCGACAACACGATCCCTGGCATTCATAAAATCCTCCTGCTCAATTGCTTTCTTTTTTTTGCGCGCCGCTATCAATGCAGCTTCATTACAGATGTTTGCAATGTCTGCCCCGGAAAACCCCGGACTTAAGGATGACAAGACATCAATATCAACATCCTTTGCCAGCTTAAGGCCCCGAATGTGGACCCCAAAAATCTCAAAACGTTCCTGTTTATTGGGCAGTTCCAGATAAATATGACGGTCAAACCTTCCCGGTCTTAACAATGCCTTATCTAAAATATCGGGCCTGTTTGTAGCTGCAAGCACAATAACCCCAGTATTCGGCCCAAAACCATCCAATTCCATGAGCAATTGGTTTAAAGTGCTCTCTCTTTCATCATTAGACTGGAAAGCGTTTATTTTACCCCTGGAACGTCCTACGGCATCAATTTCATCAATGAATATAATACTAGGCGCTTTGTCTTTGGCGCGTTTAAACAGGTCCCTGACGCGTGAAGCTCCAACTCCTACAAACATTTCCACAAACTCTGAGCCCGACATGGAGAAAAAGGGAACTCCAGCTTCTCCGGCCATCGCTTTGGCCATAAGCGTCTTACCCGTTCCAGGAGGCCCTACCAGCATGACCCCTTTTGGTATTTTTGCTCCCAATTTTGTATATTTTTCCGGGTTCTTGAGAAAATCAACAACCTCCATGACTTCTGTTTTGGCCTCTTTTAGGCCTGCTATGTCATCAAAGGTCACATCACTTTTTTTACCAGACTCAGTTAATTTAGCGGTAGACTTCCCAAAATTGAACATAGGATTTGCACTGCTGGGCAGCGATGCCCTCCTTAAAATATACATCCAAAAAACAGCTATGATCAAAAGGGGAAACAGCCAGGGCAGCCAATCTGAAAGGCGTGTTCGTGTACTGTAAAGAACCGTTATCTTGTTTTCCGGAGAAAAATCTTCCTGGGCCTTTTCGAGTTTATTTTCAAAACTCTCCACAGATCCAATTTGAATCAGATAGTGCGGCCCTGTTTTGGACCTGAATTTATTTGATTTGAATTCTTCATATTTAGGATCTTCGAGTCGCTCTGGTTTAATGTATATTTCTGCAATTTCTTTATTAACGATGACAATTTTTTCAACATCCTGAGCCATTAACATATTCGTGTTAAATTCTTTCCAGCCTATTTGCCTTACATTAAAACCAGGGCTGAAAAAAAGGTAGTACATTAAAAAAAATGAAGTTAACATGATATAGAACCAGCTCATGCCGGGGCCGCCCAATGGTTTTTTTGGAGGCTTTTTTTCCGGTGTATTCGATTCACGGTTTTTATGGGGCTGCTGTATCATTTTTTTCTATCACTATAAATTGTTCCAAGGCTTCCATGGCCTCGCAGGCTTGAACAAGCGCAAGTGCTCCACCCATAAGTATAGCGACGCCAATGGTTTCTGTAATTTCTTCTGAAGTAGCGCCGGAAATCAATGCAGCATGCACATGGGTGCCTATAAATCCCTCGCACCCGGAGGCAATGGCAATTCCCAGAGCAATGAGCTCTTTTGACCGGGAGGAGAGCGCCCCTTCTGCAATGCTGGCCTTTTGTAGTGCCTTAAAACCATTCATGATCTCCGGTATTTTTGATTCCAATTCACTTATGGATTTTGAGAGGTCGTTAAATTTTTTTGAATGGTCATGTAGCATGTGAGAATCTTCATTGTTAGATCAAAAGTATTTCAAAAAAACAGTATTCAAAATGATCCAAGTCATTTTGGGAGCAACCCATCTTTGTTTACTTTGTTACTACTACACACCTGTCATGAAAATCAAACTCATATATATGCTTGTGCTGCTTTTAGCAAGTATGTCAGCATTAGAAAGTTGCGGGCGAATGGTTATTTCTTCAAGATATGAAACACCCCCACCACCTTGGTTTTATCATAACAGGGTTGAGATGGTGCGCTATGTGTATTTTCCCGATTATGTGATTTATTATGATCTCTTGACAAGAAATTATATTTACTTCGATAGCGGTGTTTGGATAAGCGTACATCAATTACCTCCAAGATTCAATACCATTAATCTTAGAAAAACTAAAAAAGTACGTATCAATAATTTTTTTGGGGATAATGTTAACGAGTACCATCGCAACAACACCTATGCCAAAAACAAAAGGTCAACTGCCACTTCACGAAAGAAATAGGCCAGCCGATCTGCACCGTTATCACAAAGTTTGGGTTGATCGGTTTAAAGCTTCTTCTTGTTGCCAATAACAATACTTCCTGTTCCAGTTTAGCCTAAATCAGGGTATACCTTTATATAAATTCAAAAGAAACTTCTGCTTTAAAAGAAACATGGAGCCTTAAAAAAGAAGCTACCTATAGAATTTTTATATTTTTGTTTAACAAAAATGAATAATTGTTAAACAAATTGTATCTTTGCCGCTGGATGGCCTAGCTTACAACCCGGGATCATAGATTTACTTAAGAAAAAC
>JBFFLO010000337.1:0-3663 GCA_041554895.1 Lutimonas sp.
AACATGCAACTAAGCCTTATTGAGAACAAAATCAGTAAGGCTTTTTTAATGCTGCTTTCAAAGGACATTAAAGAGTTGTCTTTTTGATAATCAGTCATTGCATTAAAACAGGTGAGTTTCATACAATCCTATGTTCTTGTTAACTGTTCTAAACTCATTATGACTCTCCTTTTTTATTAAACTATTTATTGATTTCATATTTTGTTCTAACTTTGATTATAAATGAAACTTAGAATTAAACACGCAAAATACCTCTGATTCCTAACAAGACTAATGAACAAATTCGTTTATAGATGAATATTTTTAATATATTTTCTAACATAATTATCAATGCCGGAATTGCGCAAGGTTTATTATTTGCCATTTTATTTCGTTCGAGTATGAACCAACGTTCATACTTTTTATTGTCTCTTTTGCTAATAGACCTCTCCCTAATCATTTTTAGAATTCATTATTTGAATTCCTTTTTGCTCGAAAAGTTGGGTCAGACATTTATGGGAGCAGGACCTTTTATTTTTTTATTGGGCCCTTTTTTGTTCTTCTATTTAAGAAGTATTGTACTCCCGGATACAACTATAACAAAAAAGGATAGTATTCACTTTGTCTTTTTCGCAATAATTCTTTTGTTAAATACCCTAATATTTATTATTGGAAGGGAAAATAACCTTTCGGTTTTCTTGGAGGGAATTGTTGGGTCTCAATGGGTTTTTTTGATTTTACAATTTGGCTACTATGCGGTTCATGCTCAGAGATTGCTACGTGAGCATAAAAAAAACATTGTTGAAAAATTTTCTAATGTTGAGAGGATGGATGTCACTTGGGTTAACGTAATTATTTGGGTTTTTGGAATAATTTTGTTCTTTATTGTGATTGCCACACCTTTGTTAATTCATGGTATGAATTTGCACAGCTACAATAATGCGAGTGCCATTTTCTTTTCTTTGATATTGTTTTTTGTTGCCTATAAAGGAATCCAACAAAGGATCCCTAATGATTCATTTGTAAATATTGAAAATGGCTCACCTATTTCAGATATTGACAACATACTAAAACTTAAGGAAAAACTTCTCATATATACAAAGACCAATAAACCCTTCCTTAACCCTGAACTTACCTTGACGGACATGGCCAAACAGATGAACATAGGTCGAAATATGCTTTCCAAAGTTATCAATTCTGAAGTTGGAGATAATTTTTACAATTTCATCAACAAATTCAGGGTGGAGGAAGTGAAAACATTGATCAAAAATGATGCTAAAAAGCAGTATACAATTTTATATTTGGCTTATGAAGCGGGCTTCAATTCTAAATCGTCCTTCAATAATATTTTTAAGAAAATGACAGGTCTTACTCCGTCCGAGTACCGAAAAAGACAAATCTAAATTACTATATTACAGCACTTTATACTCCACTTTGTCCTTCTGGGTATTGTTGGACGATTGTCGTTTGTATTTCTCCGTAATTGCACTAAAATCTCAAATTAAATAACATGAAAAAATTAGTTATTATGACCTTTTGTGGCCTTTTGACGACAACTTTTACCTACGGGCAGAACAAATTGAATATTCAAGATTTCGGATCAAACAGGGTCTAATTTTTGAAAGCAATCAGAAAATATTTTAGTTAATCAAATAAATAAATAATGATCAATCTAAGAAGTGTAAAAAAAATTTATACCAGTGCTGGTGGTGATGTGCATGCCCTTAGGCAAACAAATCTGTCCATCTCAAAAGGTGAGAATGTAGTGATTGTTGGCAAATCAGGAAGTGGAAAATCAACTTTGCTCAACGTCATTTCAGGCATTGACCGCCCTTCATCAGGCGATGTTATAATCAATGGCCATAATCTAAATGGTATGAATGAAAATGAATTGGCTCTATGGAGAGGGCAGAATGTTGGTATAGTTTTTCAGTTTTACCAACTATTACCAACCCTCTCGGCAATGGATAATGTCCTTTTTGCCATGAGCCTTGTCAATAAAATTCCAAAAGTAGAACGATTAGCTAAGGCTAAACAACATTTGGAAGAAGTAGGCCTGGCTGACAAAATGAGAAAATTTCCAAATGAACTTTCAGGTGGAGAGCGACAAAGGATAGCAATAGCCAGATCATTAGCTAACAGCCCAACATTAATTATTGCTGATGAACCTACTGGAAATTTGGATAGCAAAACAGGGGAGCAGATTGATGAGCTATTTAAAAGACTGAACGAAAAAGGAACCACATTGCTAACTGTGACCCATGCAAATATAACTGATAGGCAATTTGATAGAGTTGTACATATTGAGGATGGAATACTTATGGATAGGACGAAAATGCAAAAATTTGTATCGGTATGAAAGTGATTCTGTGGAAATTAATAAGAGATTTTGGGTTGGCAAAAGGTAAGCTGCTCTTATTGTTAGTAGCGGCCAGTTTGTCTGGATGGGGAATAAGCAGTGTAGTGTACAGCTATTTTTTAACCGAACGTGATTTTAAAGAGAATTTCATTCAGACCTATCCTGCGGATATGGCCATAACAATAGAAAACTATACTGAGGGACTCGAAGAGAAATTGTTAGCTGATCGGAATGTGATTGATATAGAGAGAAGGGAAGCGATTGCTGCCAGGATCAAAGATAGACAAGGTAGTTGGATGCCTACGGTTCTTTTTGCTGTTGATGATCTGAACAATATGCGGTATGATAGATTTAAGATACCAGAAGAAGCAAACAGAGCGCCAGGTAATATTCTTATTGAACAAAACGCCTGGTATTATCTTACTGAGGGCCAGGACAGTGTGGAACTCCAATTTCAGGGGGTAGAAAAAGAGACTACCTTTAAACTTGCAGGAAAAGCGCATGACGCCAGGCTTGCTCCTGCACGAATGGAGGGTGTTGTATATGCATTTTCAACTTCGATCGAAGGAATTGAACCCTATTTGGTAGAAGGTCGAAGACGTCTGTTGATAAAAACGAACGTGAGTTCTGACAGGGGGCTGCTTGAGGACGTTTACAAGAGGTTAATCACAATTACCGAACAATCTGGCGGGCATATAGTAGGTGTAGTCATACCGACTCCCGGGAAACATATTCATCAGGGTATTGTAGATCAGATTGCGTTCCTGCAAGAAAGCGGAGGAACGATCCTTTCGGTGATGGGTATTATCCTGTTGTCACTGATTTTGCTTACCTGGGTTTTTCCACAAGTGAGTGATATTGGAGTTATGAAAGCCATTGGTGCTTCTACGAGACGCATATTTTTCAGCTACACGATTGTTCTTGGATTTATTATTATGATAGGACTTATGGTAGGAATGCCACTTGGATACAAGACCGCAACTTTATATAATGGCTTAGTGGCGACTTTTCAAAACTTTGAAGTGGTGACCGGAATGCTGCCTTTCTATATTCATGCCTTGGTTGTTTTGATTGGTATAGTTATACCGCTATTATTCGGAGTATTGCCATTATTAAGAGGAGCAAAAACCAGTGTTAACGAGGCAATGAACAAGACCTTTTATACACCTCATAAAGGATTCTTTCATATTTCACAGAGGTTGATTTCAAGTAGTAGCCTAAAGTATGGTCTAAATAATTTGTTCAGGCATAGCCAGCGTACCATGCTAACCATACTTTTGATATCCGTAGGTGTGGCATTATTTTTTACTGTATCAAATGTGGGC
>JBFFLO010000338.1:0-3662 GCA_041554895.1 Lutimonas sp.
ATTTGTTTGTATTTCAGGCTATTTTATGCAAGATAAAATCTCATTTTACAGTTTGGCGGCATTTCTGGGATTTGTTATGGGTGGAATCCAGTCTATATCAAGGTCCACTTATTCCAAATTGATTCCATCTGAAGCTAAGGATACAGCTTCTTACTTTAGTTTTTATGATATCACTGAAAAACTGGCAATTGTCATAGGTTCATTATCCTATGGTTTTATTGATCAGGTTACGGGCAGTATGCGAAATAGTATGGTTTTTATGTCCTTGTTTTTTATTGCAGGATTTATAATGCTGCAAAGGGCTGATCTTAAGAAGAATTTGGCGTGATTTATAAGTTTTTAATACAAATTATCAAGATAGCTCTTTTCTTCTTTTTTAAGAAAATAGTCGTCACCGGCAAGGAAAAGATCCCTGGTAACGGACCATTGATCATTGTGGCAAATCATCCTAATACATTTATGGATCCTTTGCTTGTTGCGGCGATCACTAGCCAGCGGGTCGGATTCATCGCCAATGCGAGTATTTTTTTTAATCAGTTCATTTCCCGGATTTTCAGTTATTTTCATGTGATTCCAATTTTTAGAAAAAAAGATGTGGAACCGGGTGTAAAGCCCGATAATAGAAAGACTTTTGTAAAGTGTCATGAATACCTGGATCAGTACGGTACTTTACTTATTTTTCCGGAAGGCAACAGTTATTATGAACTGAAGCTCCGTGAAATAAAAACAGGAACTGCAAGAATTGCCCTGAGTTTTGAGGAACTGAAGGGTTTTGAGGGTAATTTAAAAATTGTTCCCGTAGCCCTTGATTATTCAGATGCCATTCAATTCAGAAGCGTGGTTTCCATAACGGTTTGCCATCCTATTTCAGTACATGCCTATAAACAGGCTTATGAAAAGAATGAATTTGAAGCTGTTTCGGAACTGACAGAAGCTATCCGAAAGGAGCTCGGCGATTTGATTCCTCAAACATCCACAAAGGAGCAAGAGAAATTCCTGCTGAAGGCGCATCAATTTTATGCAGCATTTTATGTGCCAAAGGCTGATTTGAAACTTAATCCTAAACAGTCTCTGGAATTGAGAAACCGGGTATCAAAAGCACTTCGATTTATTCAAAAAGAAAATTCATTACTCTATACCGATACCGAAACCAAATTGCTTCTTTTTTTTAAACTGCTCAAGGAAACAAGGTTAACACCGAATGTGATCTCAGCGTCGATTCTTCAAAAAGGCGGTATTCCTGTTTACGGATTCTATCTGTTAAAATTTATTTTTCTTTTTCCAGTATATGTTTTTGGATTATGCACAAATTACATTCCCTATACACTGACAGCTAAAATATTTAAATCCTTAAAATTAGAAATAGAATTCAAAGCACCGGTACAAATGATTACAGGGATTTTTACGTTTCCTGTTTATTATGCGCTCCTCATTTGGGTATTCAGAACATTTGTAAGCACTGAATTCTGGTATAGCGTGATGCTCTTTTGCTTAATGCCCATAAGCGGATATATTACGCTTTATTATTATGCCGAGCTGAGAAGGTTTGTCAAGAGGTTATATTTCGATTTTTTTATCAGGAAAGATAAGAAAGAAGCGATTATTCAATTAAAGGATGAGATCGCAAAGAACATGGAAGAGGCCCGGAATTATGCAAATGTGGGCCGGAAGTCTGCATTAAAATAGTCAACCAAGCGATTTTTAACAGGGTTCGCTACGAAAGCCAGAACTTTCTAATACCTATAAAAACAAAAATAAACAGTGAATAAAAAATAAAAAAGGGAATAATGAACTCTTTCCATCCTAACACCAGCATGGCGCTTATGATCAACAATTGAAAGCCCAAACCAAAAGTGGATACCATCGTCATAAACCAATTTGGAAATGACTTGGTTTTGGCAGCCTTGGGATCAAGCAAAAAAATAAACTCATCAAATTTACCATAGAGGATTCTGTACATACGAAATAAAACATCTACATTTTTTTGTTTTTCACCTGCCATGGCCACCGGGGTTTTATTTTCTATAATTCTGCTGGTTTTGTCTCCGTCAAATTTATTTCTCAAAATAACATAGTAATAATTATATAAGGTTCCTTGCGATTGCAGGCCTAAAAACGCTATAAAAGTGAAAAGGATGTTGGTATCGGTTATGAGCCATAGTCCACACAATATCAGGAGATTTAAAATGATATCGGCTATAGAATCCAGATAACGACCTGTGTAAGATGGCGTTTGTTTAATTCTCGCCAGTTCTCCATCGGCGGCATCCAAAATAGATTTGAATATAAAGAAAAAGGCAGCTGCCCAAAAATAACCCTGTAACATACATGCTATGCCTATGAGTCCGGAAACTACAAATGCAAGGGTTACATGTATTGGGGTAAAATCAGTGTTTTTAAGAAAATTGGCTATTGCTCTGGCAGCCGGCCTCCCATAATCTGAAAGATCGATAAACCTGTGCTCTTTTGGTAGTTTTGACATTTTTAAAAGGCTTCCCGGTTCCAAATCAATTGAAATCCGGATATAAAGCCTGTAGTATTAAGTTCTGTTAGTATTTCTTTTAAATATAAATATCTCCTATCAGATAGGTCACGGCTTTTCCTGTGATTTTTACTCTTTCTCCAACAAGCTCACAATATAACTCCCCTTTTCTTCGTGAAAGTTGCCGGGCGGTTAATTTCTTTTTACCTAGTTTTTCGCTCCAGAAAGGAGTGAGGGTTGTGTGTGCTGAACCCGTTACCGGATCCTCGTCAACCCCTGATCCTGGGGCGAAAAACCTTGAGACAAAATCTACGTCCTTACCAGGTGCGGTGATGATGATCCCTCTTGCATTGGAATTTTTGAGTAGGTGGAGGTTTGGATTGCTCAGTTCAATATCATCCTGGTTTTCAAACAGAAGCAGGTAATCGGTTTTCCCTTTATACATTTCCAATGGATCTCTGTCGAAGGCTTCAAGAACTTCCTTAACCGGATTTACTTTAGTAAGCTGGTCTTTAGGAAAGTCAAGTGTCAAGAAATCTTTGTTTTTAGAAACGGACAGGTCTCCGCTGTGAGGAGAATAAAAGGAAATAGTGTCTGATGGATGTTCAAAATATGTGAACAGCACATAAGCAGAGGCCAGGGTCGCATGGCCGCAAAGGGCTACCTCTGTTGTAGGGGTAAACCATCTTATTTCATAATCTGAATTTCTTTGAACAACAAAGGCTGTTTCCGCCAGGTTGTTCTCAGCAGCAATATTTTGCATCAACTCATCATTCAACTGATTTTCCAAAACACAAACAGCTGCCGGATTTCCTCCAAAGACAGCATCTGAAAAGGCATCGATCTGGTACATTCTTTGTTTTCTCACTTTCATGTGATTAGCTCTTTGTTTTTAGTTTTATTCGCAAAATTATCATATACCATTCAAACATTTTAAACGCCGTCTACGATGACCATTTTTGTCGTAGCTGCTCGTTGTCTTATTTTTCTGGCCCTGGAATAATCCTCTGAGTGCCACCAGGAATTAGCGATCTCCACGGAAGGGAATTCCAGAAGGACCAGTCGTTTTGGCTGCCAATCTCCCTCTAAAACTATTGTATCGCCACCTCTGGCCACAAATTTGCCCTGATAAGAAGCGATAGAGTCGGGGGTTAGTTGGGTATAGGATTTATAAAGGTCC
>JBFFLO010000339.1:0-3654 GCA_041554895.1 Lutimonas sp.
AGGGATAACAGAATCAACATTTTTAGCCAAAACCATTTCAAGGTCAACCTTCAAATGATCTGCAAGACGTTTGAAAATCTCATATTCAAACCCCATGATTTTACCTTTGTAAAGGAAATATCCGGTAGGAGAGTAGGTTGTTATTACCCTTAGCACTCCTGAATCAATAATGTCTTTCAGATCATAATTGATCGGAGTTGCAGTTTGTTTTGTGCGCAGTTTTGCATGGTTTTTATTTTGTTCGGATGAACAGGAATAAAAAACAACTAAAAAAAATGACAGCAACAACAGAAGTGTTAAAGGCTTTGCGGTCTTATTTAAAGTTATTTTCATTTCAATTTGTTTCTTCTAAGGCCTCACGAAAAAATGATCGCCCGAACTAATACAATTGAACCAAATATAGGAAAATATTTAGAAGCGCCATTGCAGGTGCTAAGGTGTTGACATTTAATTAGAAACGCTTACCTGATGGCCGAAAATCGTTTCTTTCTCAAAATAAAATGCTCCCAAACGATACTAAAGCAATAGAAATAATTTGTTTTCTTAAAAGATAAGGCACGTCTTTTTGACATCATTTTACGCAAATGACGGTAAAAGCTTAGATGGGCCCTTATGATGGCCCATGTATGAACAGGCCTAAACTCAAGTATAAATTTCATACCTGCTACGCCATCCAGGATCAACCTTAAAAAGATGACGATAAAAACATAGCGCTTGGGCACATTTTTGGCAATGGTAAAAAGACTGTTTCTAAAATTAAGATAGGTTTTTTGCGGGTTGGATTCCTGTAATGTTGCTCCGCCAACATGATAGACTTCTGAGCCACCGACATATTTTATGGAATAGCCTTCATTCTGTACCCGCCAGCAAAGGTCGATCTCTTCTTGGTGTGCAAAGTATTGTTCATCAAATCCTCCAAGCTGATGGTAAACCTCTGATTTAATAAAAAAACAGGCCCCTGATGCCCAGAAAATATCGGCTACGTCATTAAATTGGCCCTGATCTTGTTCAAGACTCATAAATATTCTTCCCCTGCAAAATGGATAGCCCATAAAATCTACAAAGCCACCTGCTGCTCCGGCATACTCAAATTTTGATTTATCCTTATAATCAAGAAGTTTCGGTTGAATAATAGCGGTTTTATCATCCTCTTGAAAAGCTGCTCTGATTGGTTTAAGCCAGTTTTCGGTCACTTCTATATCCGAATTGACAAGTGCGTAGATGTCTGCATCAACGTGTTTTAAAGCATCGTTATAGCCTTTGGCATAACCTCCGTTTATTTCATTTTGAATGATCCGAACCTGAGGGTAGTGTTCCTTGAGGAAAGCAATGGAATCGTCAGTGGAATTGTTATCGGCTACATAGATGTCAGCATCTTCAAGGCTGTATGCTACGATCGATGGAAGAAACTTTTCCATCAACTCCCGCCCATTCCAATTCAAAATTACGATAGCTATTTTCAAGGTAAGTAGAAAAAATGTTTTTTAAGGTGTGCAAACATAAGTTTTTTCAACAATCAAAACTATAAAACAAGTCAATTTTAAGTATAATTTGGAATTTCCTGTAAAAACTGATATTGCTTCGCTTTATGGTCCATTTGGCAAAAATAATGATGTAATCCGTTGGTTACGATCAAATATGTGGCATTAAGCTTCATATTGTATCTCGCAATTTGGTCAAATGTATCCTGACTGATCTGTATCTGGGGAGCCTTGCATTCGACAATGATATATGGGGAGCCTGTCTTGTCAAAAACAAGGATATCGGTTCGTTTAACCAGGTCATTGACCTTGCATTGTTTTTCAAGCGCGATTAAAGAAAGTGGATATTTCTTGTGCTCGTGCAAGTAGGAAACAAAATTCTGCCTCACCCATTCTTCCTCAGTGAGCAGCAATTCTTTTTTTCTGATCTTATCAAAAATATAAAGCTTATTTTCTCTATTTTTGATGCGAAAGGAAAACTTTGGAAGGTTGAGGTTTGTCATCCGACAAAAATAAGGAACTTCTTAAACTTTATGAATAGAATTAAGCAGATCGTTGACGACATCAGGTCTAATAATACCAAACCTATCTATTTTTTAATGGGGGAGGAGGCCTATTATATTGATAAGATAGCTGACTTTATTGAAAACAATATCCTTTCAGAGGAGGAGAAAGGCTTCAACCAAATGGTTCTTTATGGAAGGGACGTGACCATCGACGATATTGTAGGTAACGCCAAACGTTTTCCTATGATGTCTGAAAAACAAGTAGTGATCGTCAAAGAGGCACAGGATTTATCAAGAAATATAGAAAAACTGGCTGATTATGCTGAAAACCCACAACCTTCAACAGTTTTGGTGATATGTTATAAATACAAAACGATAGACAAAAGAAGAAGGTTGGCTAAAACAATTGCCCAAAACGGCTGCCTGTTTGAAAGCAAAAAATTATATGAAAACCAGGTAAGTGACTGGATCAGTTCGGTATTAAAAGACAAAGGATACCAAATAGAACCCAAAGCCTCCCATATGCTGGTTGAATTTCTGGGAACTGATTTGTCAAAGATTGCCAATGAACTTGAGAAACTCATGCTGATCATCGAAAAAGGTTCCACCATTACGGCCTTGCATATAGAGCAGAATATTGGGATCAGTAAAGATTTCAATAATTTTGAATTAAGAAAGGCCATTGGCGATAAGGAACTGGTGAAAGCCAACAGAATAGTTCAGTATTTTTCCCAAAACCCCAAGAGTAACCCTTTGGTGATGACGATTTCCTTATTGAATGGGTTTTTTACACAACTTTTACTGTATCACGGTCTAAAGGATAAAGGAAAAATCAATGTGGGAAAAATGTTAAAGATCAACCCGTATTTTATTCCAGAATACCAAAGGGCAGCAAAAAACTATCCGATGAGAAAAGTGGCTCAGGTTATTGCCGTTTTGAGGGAAGCCGACCTGAAAAGCAAAGGAGTAGGGGCATCAAATCTGGCACAAGGTGATATTCTAAAGGAACTGTTGTTTAAAATCATGCATTGAATACCCGGAGCTATTCTTCAGCCTTTGTTCTTGAACAATTGATTTAAGCGATATAATTTCTTACACCGAATATGGCACTGCCCACCCTGATCATATTGCTTCCGTTATCGATGGCCAATTCATAGTCGCCGCTCATGCCCATGGATAGAATAGAAAAATCGGCACCTTGAGAATTCATTTTGTCATAAAAGAACTTGAGCCTCTTAAATTCTCCGCCGACAATTTGGTCATCCGAACTAAAACTGGCCATCCCCATCAAACCTTTAATATGGATATTTTTGAGCGCAGCAAGTTCATCAGACTGCAGGATCTCTTCTATATTTTCAAAACTCAAGCCGAACTTTGTGTCTTCTTTTGCGATCTTG
The DNA here is from genome assembly GCA_041554895.1 of Lutimonas sp. Lineage (GTDB taxonomy): Bacteria > Bacteroidota > Bacteroidia > Flavobacteriales > Flavobacteriaceae > Lutimonas. Next base: position 3,385 of record JBFFLO010000339.1, read on the forward strand.
GCCTGCAAAAGGCAGGAAATAACGCGCTTGTGTTTTTGGGCCTGTTTGTTAATTTCTTTAAGTGTTTTTAGGCTGTCAACGCCATGTATCAACTCAACAAAATGAGCCATATATTTTACCTTGTTACTCTGAAGGTGACCGATCATGTGCCATCGTATATCTTTCGGAAGCGCCTCATATTTGCCAGCCATTTCCTGAATTTTATTTTCACCAAAATCACGTTGTCCGGCCTCATAAGCTTCCAGGATATCGGCAATGGGCTTGGTCTTG
>JBFFLO010000340.1:0-3654 GCA_041554895.1 Lutimonas sp.
GAATTAGAAACAGTCAAAAAGAATTTCCTTATTAAAAAATTGGGCCTTGAGGAAAACGAGGAAGTATTTGATGCTGCTATAGCCAAAGTGATTGAAACGCTTGGTTCTGGTAACAAAAAGAAATACCGCGCCTTGTTTTATTACCTATTGGTTAAAGAAACAGGTTCTGAAGCAGTTTATGAAGTTGCGAAGGAAGAAGCAGTTGCAGAGGCTCCTGTGAAAGATAAAAAGGAAGTAAAAAAAGTTAGTAAAGAAATTGAAAAACCAAAAATAGAAAAAGTGAACGAAGAAAAAGTAGAAGAGAAAGCTGTTGCTCAGGTGGAAGAAGCCGTTGCAGCAGTTGCTGAAGAAGCCGCTGCACCAGTTGTTGAAGAAGCCGCTGTACCAGTTGCTGAAGAAGCTGAGACAAAAGTTGATGCGGGTAAATTCCTAAGTGATTTTGATTGGCAAAAATATGAAGAAGGAATTGAGGCGGTCGATCAGACCCAGTTGGATGAGTTTGACAAGGCCTTGGAAAATACAATAGGTTTTGTAGAAGAGCGCCAGGTAATTGACGGGACCGTTGTACGCCTGACTGATCGTGAAGCGATCATTGACATCAACTCAAAATCTGAAGGAGTTATTTCTTTGAACGAATTCAGATATAATCCAAATTTAAAAGAGGGTGATACTGTTGAGGTTAAAGTTGATAAACTTGAAGACAATACGGGTCAGTTGGTGCTTTCTCATAGAAAAGCAAGAGTGATCAGGGCTTGGGAGAGAGTAAACAAAGCTCATGAAACGCAAGAGATCGTTACAGGTTATGTGAAATGCAGAACAAAAGGAGGTATGATCGTTGATGTTTTCGGAATTGAAGCTTTCTTGCCAGGATCACAAATTGACGTGAAGCCTATTAGGGATTACGATCAATTCGTAGATAAAAACATGGAATTCAAGGTAGTTAAGATCAACCACGAATTCAAGAATATCGTTGTATCTCACAAGGCACTTATTGAAGCTGACCTTGCAGAACAGAAAAAAGAGATCATCGGTCAATTGGAAAAAGGACAAGTACTAGAAGGTGTTGTGAAGAACATCACTTCTTATGGTGTGTTCGTAGACCTTGGAGGTGTAGATGGTTTGGTTCACATTACTGACTTATCTTGGAGCCGTATCAACCACCCAAGTGAAATTGTTGAGTTGGATCAGAAATTGAATGTTGTTATCCTTGATTTTGACGATGAGAAAACAAGAATTCAATTAGGGTTAAAACAATTGAGCAAGCATCCATGGGAAGCTTTGGACGAAAATCTAAAAGTTGGTGATAAAGTAAAAGGTAAAGTAGCGATCATCGCTGATTATGGTGCTTTTATTGAAGTTAGTGAAGGTGTTGAAGGATTGATCCATGTTTCTGAAATGTCATGGTCAACCCACTTGAGATCTGCGCAGGATTTTGTAAAAGTAGGAGATATTGTTGAAGCGGTAATCCTTACATTAGACAGAGAAGAAAGAAAGATGTCACTTGGTATCAAGCAATTGCAGCCTGATCCTTGGACAGATATCACTACAAAATACCCTGTAGGTTCAAGACATACGGGAACAGTTAGAAACTATACCAATTTCGGTGTTTTTGTCGAGTTGGAAGAAGGAATTGACGGTCTTGTATATATCTCTGATCTTTCATGGACCAAGAAAATCAAGCATCCGTCTGACTTTGTAAAAGTTGGAGATCAACTTGAAGTTGAGGTTCTTGAGTTGGATGTTGAAGGACGTAAGTTGAACTTGGGTCATAAGCAAACCACGACTAACCCATGGGATAAACATGAGGAAACTTACACGATTGATTCAGTTCACCAGGGAACAGTAAAAGAAGTGAATGATAAAGGTGCGATTGTAACTTTTGAAGATGGGGTTGAGGCTTTTGTTCCTGGACGTCATATGGAAAAAGAAGACAGGTCTAAGTTGGTAAAAGGTGATACAGTTGATTTCAAAGTATTGGAATTCAATAAAGAATACAGAAGGTTAGTTGTATCTCACTCTGCTATATTCAGAGCACAAGAAGAAAGGAATATCAAGACAGCCAACAAGCAGTCAGAACAAGCCGAAAAAACAACTTTAGGCGATATTTCAGGTCTTGCTGACCTTAAAAAGAAAATGGAGTCTGGTAAAAAATAACCAGTTCTTTATGTAACATCAATGAACCGTTCTTATTTTGTTTATCAAAATTTGAACGGTTTTTTTATTGCCAAAATTTGGGTAAGAGGTATATTTGTAGGACTTAAAAAATACTAAATGACTTTAATTAAATCTATCTCCGGCATACGCGGAACCATCGGTGGTAAAACCGATGACAACCTGACGCCACTCGATGCCGTTAAATTTGCATCGGCTTATGGGGTTTGGCTTTTGAAAAGAAATCCATCCGAAAAGAAACTAAAAGTGATCATCGGGCGCGACGCAAGGATCTCAGGTAAAATGATCTCTAGTTTGGTTTCCAATACCTTGGTTGGCCTCGGGATTAATGTGGTAGACTTAGGTCTGTCGACCACCCCCACTGTTGAAGTCGCTGTACCCATGGAAAAGGCAAATGGAGGCATCATAGTGACAGCTTCACATAATCCAAAACAATGGAACGCTTTAAAATTACTAAACGAAGCAGGAGAATTTTTAAATGCTGCGGAAGGCAATATTATTTTAGAAATAGCAGATTCTCAAGACTTTGAATATGCAGAAGTTGATGACTTAGGCACTTATTCAAAGTATAAAGACTATTTCAAAAAACATATTAGCGAGGTGCTTAGCCTGCCCCTTGTTGATGTTGCGGCGATTCGCAATGCAGGCTTCAAAGTTGTTGTAGATGCTGTGAATTCAACCGGAGGAATAGTTATACCGCAATTGCTTGAGGAGCTGGGTGTTGAGTGCATTAAATTGTATTGTGAACCCAATGGGCATTTTCCGCATAACCCGGAACCTTTGCCAAAACATTTAAAGGAAATATCTAAATTGGTAGTTTCAGAAGGAGCTGACCTCGGGATTGTTGTTGATCCGGATGTGGATCGTCTTGCTATCGTGAACGAAGACGGTAGTATGTTTGGAGAAGAATATACCTTGGTAGCCTGTGCAGACTATGTGCTATCCAAGACGCCTGGAGATACGGTTTCAAACCTTTCTTCTTCAAGAGCATTAAGAGATGTGACACTTAAGCATGGAGGGCGTTATGAGGCAAGTGCCGTGGGAGAGGTCAATGTAGTGGAATTGATGAAAAAGAACAAAGTGATTATTGGAGGCGAAGGAAATGGCGGGATCATATATCCTTCATCCCATTACGGGAGAGATTCTTTGGTTGGAGTGGCCCTGTTTTTAAGCCATTTGGCACAGCAAAAGATCTCGTGTAAAGCGCTTAGAGATTCTTATCCATCTTATTTTATGAGTAAAAACAAGATAGAATTAACCCCTGAGATAGATGTTGACGGCATTTTAAGCAGCATGGCAGCTACGTATAAAGATGAGGATATCAGCACCATTGATGGCGTTAAGATCGATTTTGAATCTGAGTGGGTACATTTAAGAAAATCAAATACAGAACCGATCATTCGAATCTATACAGAAAGTCATTCGCAGGAAGCAGCCGATGCGCTTGCCCAAAGAATTATTGACGAAATAAAAGTAATCGCC
>JBFFLO010000341.1:0-3651 GCA_041554895.1 Lutimonas sp.
GAAGTACTGCTTATGGAACAGGAAATTGGCCTTGGTTATAAGAAGAGTTATTTTAAACAGTGATTTAAAACTTAAATTTCGAATTTCGAAGTGTTCTGCTAAGTACAATGTTTCTTTGTATCGAAACCGGCCTCTTTTAGTTCTCGTTTTAGCTTCCGACTTATTTTAGAAAGGATAAAACAGCAGCCGTCAAGTGAAACGGCTCAGGCTGCGGCGGAGAAAATAAGGAGGAAAAGCTACAGAGAACTAAAAGGAGCCTTGAATTTTTGATTCTTTTGTTTCAAGACAAAAGAATATAGAAGAGTATCTCACGAATTACCATCGCAAAACAAAACCCTAAGAAAAAAGCCTTTAGAGCATTACCCCCCTTCGCTCGAAAACAGAAAACTCAGCGGGTGAGCTGAAGTCACCCGCTGAGCGGTCACATCATGATTCATTAGCTCCGCTGAATCTTCGATTTCATGCATTCCCCCGCTTATTCCTTAAAATAACCACTTGATTTTAGAAAACCCTCCGCATCTTCCATCTTCAAAATATCCTGAAGGGCTGTGCTTTTGTCATCTGAGTTTTCGTAATATTCCTTGCAAATCTCATATCCCATGGCATAACCCAGGAGCTTGGGATAGGAATTTTGATCTATTGAAGCCCATAGCCAAAACTCTTGGTTCTGAGTTTCCAAGTCGCTTAGAAATTGCTTCTTTAATTGAGTTTCATTTTTTTCTATGTATTCCAAAGCTTTATCCTGAGTGATTTCACCAAGAACAAGGGAGGTAAAGAATTCTGCCCCTCCTTCCCTGAGGCAAATGCCAAGCATATTATTCGGCGCTGAGTACAGCGAGATATATTTTGGACCGCCCATGGCCATCACTTGTTGGAAATGGGTCAATTCGTGTGTTATGAGCTTTTGCATTTTATTCCTGTCATCAACAACACGCATTATGGTAACGAGTTGGCCGACCTGAGATGCCTGACCGATGCCTCGATTCGCACCTACTAACAGATACGTAGGGGCAAATACGGTGTTGGGCAAAACTTGGTGATAGCGCTTCATGAGATCCGCATACAGCGCTTCTATTTCTGTGATGTTGCCTACAAAATCGGGTATCAGGGCGTAGCGTTCCGGATCTGCCTGCATCGCATCTTTCAAGAGCTCAGGGGTCAATTGGTGACGGTTGATAAATTCCTTGAGCCCCTCTGATCCCCTTTCAAAATAAAGGGTTTGCAAAACCTGAATCGTATCATTATTGGTTTCAAGTGCTTTATAGGCATCCATAAAATGTAGCAGGTCACTATAAATTAGTGCTGCTTCTTTAGGCTCCCTAGGATAATTGGGCTGGGCCACGGCTTGAAGGTTTAACAAAAAGATAATAAACCCTATGAGGTACAAAATTTTACGACGTGAAAATGAAACTGCCATTGAAATAGAATTTGGTTATATACTATATAGACTACTTAAACCTTAATCATGTTACACTCGTCTTTTTTTTTGGGACATTCCAGCATTTTCAGCATTGAAGCATTGCGGTCCTTTGTCAAAACAAAAAACTCAGCGGGTGAGCTGAAGTCAACCGCTGAGCGGTCATATCATGATTTCTTTGTTTAGATCGGAAGCGGCCTCTTTTAGTTCTCGTCTTAGCTTCCGACTTATTTTAGAGAGGATAAAGCAGCAGCCGTCAAATGAAATCGCTCAGGCTGCGGTGGGGAAAATAAGGAGTAAAAGCTACAGAGAAATCGCAGATTCAGCGGAGCTAATTAAAAGGAGTCTTGATCTTTTACTCACTAATATTTGTTATTGTTTTTTAAGGTGTTCGTGAACCTCACCAGACATGAGCAGGCATTTCTTATAGATGTTATGGCGCTTGGTAAATATTTAAGTGCTTTCGGATATGATTTCTTGCCTTTCATACTATATGATCATTCAAACCAAATAATTCTGTCTACATTAGGTTCTTGAAAGAAGACATGGAAATGTTTGAAATTCACAAACTTAAATCCAATATTATGATCTTCAAAAAAGCTATAGCAGCATTATTTATTTGTAACATGCTGTTTTTTAGTTGCGGTACTTCAAATAACTCAAGTAGTTCTGAATCTAAAAGTTACAAAACAGCGGAATCAACTAATGAGATGTCTATGTTGGAAATCATGCAAAAGGCATCAGGGGTGATGGTTCGTGGAGCAGGCAACGATGCCAAGATAACGGTAAGGATGAAGAATTTTTACAATGATGAAATTGGGGAGCCTTTATTTTTAGTAAATGGTGCTAACTATGCAAATGATTTTCAAAGCGTCCAGAATTCTATAAATCCTGAAGATGTTAAATCTGTAGAGGTATACAAAACACCCGCTGAATTAATGCGTTATGGGGTTAACGGAGAACATGGAGTTATCAATATCATATTGAAATAGAGAGATTACTCCCTTGCTTCATCTTGGTGGTTTTTTATTCCCTTAATTTATCAATCATCTCATCTAACACCATTTGCCAATACTTCCAAGCATGAGCTCCGCTGAATCTTGGATTTCATGCATCATAGAAACTGAATATCGAAGGTCGAACAAGGAATTTTTGAATATCGAAGTTTTCTACCATCTACAATGTTTCTTTGTATCGAAAGCGGCGTATTTTAATCCAAAGCAAGCACTTTATAAAACCAAAATCAACAACACCATTGACCCAGGTCAGTGTAAAAACCCCGCTCAGGATCTATCTTTAAGGCTACAGAATTTTAAATCAATAGCCATGAAAAAACTAAAGCATTTCGCATCTCAGTTTTTCATCCTACTTATAAGCATAGGATCATTGATTTCTTACAACAGCTGTATATCAGACCAAAAGGACAAAGACCTGTTATCGATTCAAACCTTCCTTGAAAGACATGATGGAACCGCATGGACCGTCATTGAAGACGATTTACGCGTTTATATAAGGCTTAATAACGACAAGGACGAAGACTTGGAGTTATGGATCTCTGAGCTGGAATTGGCGAAGCTTATGACAAAAAAAGAATGTTTTTATCACAACCATGAGATCTTGAACGCAGCAGAAGTGGAAGTTCTTGAACATTCCGGAAGCAAACTGGCATTCACCTATCTTGAAGATGAAAGCTACACCTTTACAATAGACGGAGAACGCCTTAAACTGGAGTTTGAAAACTCCGACGATGTCAAAAAGACCATCTATTTTGCAAAATCCACTGAAGACGTTGACGACCTTGATATTTGCCCTGAAAAAAGAACCCCGGAACCCTTTGAATGGAGGTTTTTGAATTAATCTCACATTCATGCATTTTCATAAATGAATATGGGATATAGAATAAGGAACCCTGAATTTCAAAGTATTCTCCAAAACCAAAAACAATAATCCATGCATTGCAACATTACCTTCCTCCTTCGCTCCACAACAGAAAACTCAGCGGGTGAGCTGAAGTCACCCGCTGAGCGGTCATATCACGATTTCGTTTGTTTAAATTGAAAACGGCCTGTTTTAATTAGCTACGCTGAATCTGCGAATTCATGAATTTCCGTTTCAAAACAAAAGCATTAAAAACCCTAATTCAACACCTTATTCTCTTCCTCCGTCAATAACCTAGAATGAATGATAAACCGCACTCCAAGAGGAATTTCAAGCGAAAAACTGGAGCCTCTTCC
>JBFFLO010000342.1:0-3645 GCA_041554895.1 Lutimonas sp.
CTATTTGATCAACTTAAGTCAGAAAGTTTCATCTGCGGCTCATATTGAATTTCATGCCAGAATCATTCTGCAGAAATTCATTCAAAGAAGGCTGATCAGCATATCGAATGAGATCATTACAAGTTCTTATGATGAAACAGTCGATGTATTTGATTTGCTTGATGAAGCTGAGACAAAGCTTTTTGATATTACACAAGGCAATTTAAAGAAGAGCTCGGAGGCAGCGCATAACTTGGTGACCCAGGCCCTGAAAAAGATTGAAGAAATTTCAAATCAGGAAGGGATGAGTGGGGTTCCTTCCGGATTCAGTAAACTTGACCAGCTCACTTCAGGCTGGCAACCTTCTGACTTAGTCATTCTTGCAGCCAGGCCCGGTATGGGTAAAACGGCTTTTGTAATGTCCATGGCAAAAAACATGGCCATTGATTTTGATATGCCAGTAGCTATATTTTCGTTGGAAATGTCATCGGTGCAACTAATTACAAGGATGATCTCCAGTGAAACCGGAATCTCTTCTGAAAAGTTAAGAAAAGGAAGCCTTGAGACTTATGAATGGGAGGCATTGAATGTAAAGGTTAAGAAATTATCAGATGCTCCTATCTTTATAGATGATACACCTTCCTTATCAGTATTTGACCTGAGGGCCAAGGCAAGAAGATTGGTGTCTCAGCACAATGTACGCTGCGTGATCATTGATTACCTTCAATTGATGACAGCCGGATCTACAAATAAAGGTGGGGGGAATCGTGAACAGGAGATCTCGACCATATCAAGAAATTTAAAAGCTTTGGCCAAAGAATTGAATGTTCCGGTAATCGCATTGTCTCAGTTGTCAAGGGCCGTAGAGACAAGGGGCGGGAGCAAACGTCCATTGCTTTCTGACCTTAGAGAGTCTGGAGCGATTGAACAGGATGCCGATATAGTTTCCTTTATCTACAGGCCAGAATACTATGGTGTTACTGAATGGGATGATGATGAAAGAACGCCTTGTGATGGTCAGGCAGAGTTTATTGTTGCCAAACACCGTAATGGAGGTTTAGAGAACATCAGGATGAAATTTATCGGAAGATTGGCAAAATTTGCCAATTTGGATGAAGGTTTTGAAACAGAATTCCAGTCTTCAATGAATGCCAGCCAGATCTCACCAAGCAATTTTACCAGTACCAATGATGCTTTTGGCCATATGGAAAATGAAGATGATGTTCCGTTCTAATAAACAGCATACCTGAATAATGTATATAAACAAAGCGCTTTATAAACATCGGCTCTTTTACTGCTTGATGGTATTTTTGTTAATGAATTCAGCAGCTTTCGCTTCTTACATACTGATTCCTATGGATGAGGAATCTCAGTCGAACCACCTGAAAGCTTACGGGATCACTTATCAGTCGCTTGTAAAGGGCAGAAAAGTCCAATGGCTTTTGAATTACCGCGGTGGATCATTTCTTTTGGAGGACCATGAGGATTTTAGGAGGGAATGTACCATAAGAGGGGTCTCTTTTGAAATTGTATCGGAGCCAGAAACCCTGAAAATCATGGAATTCATTGCAAGCCCCTCTCAAAACATGGAAGCAGTCGTATTGGAAAAGGCACCCAAAATAGCTGTGTATTCCCCTAAGGATAAACAACCTTGGGATGATGCCGTTACCATGGTGCTTCAATATGCAGAGATCCCATATGAAGTGGTTTATGACCAGGAGGTTTTAGAAGACAAGCTTTTGTTATATGAATGGCTTCATTTGCATCATGAAGATTTCACAGGTCAGTACGGCAAGTTTTACGGAGCATTCAGAACTGCCCCCTGGTATATAGAAAGCAAGGTGAATGCAGAAAAGAGGGCAAAGGAGTTGGGGTATGAAAAAGTTTCTCAACAAAAATTAGATGTAACGCTAAAGATCAGGGATTATGTTTTTGGAGGGGGGTTCATGTTTGCCATGTGTTCGGCAACAGATAGTTTTGATATTGCTTTGGCAGCTGAAGGAATTGATATCTGTGAAGTGATGTTTGACGGAGACCCTTCTGAAAGAGGGTATCAGGATAAATTAAATTTTGAACAGACTTTCGCTTTTAACAATTTTATACTGGAAAGAAATCCGGTGATGTATGAATTTTCGAATATTGACACCACCAGAAAAAGAAAGGTACTCAAATCTGAAGACTATTTTGAATTAAAGGAATATTCTGCAAAATGGGATATGGTACCCACCATGCTGAACCAGAATCACACCTTGTTGGTAAAAGGTTTTATGGGACAGACAACAGCTTTTGAATCATCGCTTATCAAACCCACGGTGATGGTTTTAGGCCAAAACAATGTCAATGGCGAAGCCAGGTATCTTCATGGGATAAAAGGCAAAGGAATGTTCACTTTTTTTGGAGGGCATGATCCCGAAGATTATCAGCATAGGGTAGGAGATCCCAAAACGGAGCTCGACCTGCACCCTAATTCACCGGGATACAGGCTTATTCTCAATAATGTCTTGTTTCCGGCAGCCAAAAAGAAAAAACAAAAAACCTGATCAGATCAATTTGATCAAAGTGATCAACCAAAGCAGGCCTGTAATAATTCCTGAAATTAAATTCATTTTCGAAGCAGGCTTTCCCACAAGCTCCATTACAAAAAAAAACGGCTGCTCATTGAGCAACCGTTATGATGGAAATTAGTAAGGTCCTATTTCTCAATCCATTTTCTGGCGTTTACGAAAGCTTCCAGCCACGGGCTTACTTCGTCTTTTCGACCTGCCGGGTAATTGGCCCAGTTCCATTGAAAGATCGATCTTTCAATGTGGGGCATCATTACCAGGTGACGTCCGTCATCACTGGCCATCATGGCCGTATTGAAATCTGAACCATTAGGATTGGCCGGATAGGCCTCATAGCCATATTTGGCCACAATGTTGTATGCGGATTCTTCATAAGGAAAGCTGAATTTACCTTCACCATGTGACATCCAGACCCCAAGTGTCAAACCTGCCAGACCGGATAGCATAACTGAGTTATTTTCTTGGATTTTAACAGAAGTAAAGCCGCTTTCATGCTTAAAAGAATCATTATGTAACATTTTCGGTTTGGCCTCGTGATCGGGGTTGATCATTTCAAGTTCCACAAATAACTGACAGCCATTGCAAATACCAACCGATAATGTATCTTCTCTTTCAAAGAATTTTTTTAAGGTCCTGTTGGCCCTTTCATTGTATAAAAAGGCACCTGCCCAACCTTTTGCTGATCCAAGCACATCAGAGTTTGAGAACCCTCCAACGGCACCTATAAATTGGATGTCCTCCAACGTTTCACGCCCACTGATCAAATCGGTCATATGTACATCTTTTACATCGAAGCCTGCGAGGTACATTGCATTGGCCATTTCCCGCTCACTATTGGATCCTTTTTCTCTGATCACAGCAGCCTTGGGCCGTGGCTTTGAAGCATCAATAAGCGGAAGTTTTCCTGAAAAACCTTTGGGAAATTGATAGCTCAAAGGTTGATTCTTGTAATTATTAAACCTTGCTTCAGCAAGATTATTTGCAGTTTGCTGTTTGTCCAAAAGGAAGGAGGTGGTATACCAATAATCTCTGTAAGTAGCTATATCAAAGCTTAGATCGAAATTAGTTATTTCAAGATTTCCAGAATTAACAACTGTTCCTA
>JBFFLO010000343.1:0-3632 GCA_041554895.1 Lutimonas sp.
CAGTATCCTGGGCTTGTAATGCTATTGTGCCCCAAAAAGCAACAGCGATAATTAAGAATATTCGTTTCATCATTCACCTGATTATGTATAAATAATTGTACTTATATTTTCTCGGCCACTGGTGCCTTCCATGATTTCATTTTTTCCATATCAGGAACATATATCCTCAATATGATATCAATATCCTGGTCCTGACGATTAACAGGCAGCCAGTTTTCCTCAGGTACATTGCTCGGCTTATCAGCAGCTACATATATCTCAATTCCGCCATCAGCATTAAGCTTGAATCCCGAATTTTCACCCACGCTGTATTTCTTCCTGTCGTTAGGGATAAAAAATCCATTGGCCTTATCGTACAGGGTTAAAGACCAGAATGCGCCTGCCGGAGGAAGCTGGTCTTTTGTCATTTTAATCACATAATCATTCATGCTATTCAGGGATTCGCCATCAGCGGAAGTCACATTAGGATACATGGCTTCTTCCATAGGTAAACCAATGGGCCCGATGATGGAAACTGTCAGAATCGTTTCCAGATCTGTCAGGCCCTTTGTTTTGAACATCTTAGGAGACATTTCCTTTATCAGGTTTGGATTGTTCAGTTTTACGAGGTATTCCCGTTGAATTTTCTCAGCAACAGTATAGAATTTTTCACCATCAATCTTTATCCCATCCGGATTAAATTCTTTTCCAGGCATAATGCCCAAAGGTTTATATGCTTCAAGTACCGCCCGGTCTTCTTCGTCACTAGTATCAAATGAAATATGATTAAATATAAATTGCATGACTTCCAGAAGATTATTCTTGAAAACATCCAGGTCTGTTTGGCCTGGTTTCGGAAAATCAATTTGTTCAGGCGTAATTGGTTCCCTGCCTTGATATTCAGAGAGTGTCTGAATTTTCGTAGTCTTTATTGTTTCAACTATTTTTTTAAATCTTTCCGGTTCATTGGCATGGGGCATGATCCGCAAAACAGCAGAAACAAAATCTCCTGTAGTTTTGTAAATCATATCCACTCCATTGACAGGTTCGCCTCTGTAACCCTCTGTTCGGTCAGAATAGAATAAGATTTTCTCGGGCTTTTTAAAATCGCCGTTTCGTGTTGCTTTGGGGACATCTACATAATGATCATATGCTGTTACCATAAGTGAAACATATTTTGAGTCAAAGGCAGGTAAAAACATGATTACAGGTTCTGCACGCAAATCGAGCAAGGCAGTGGTATAGAAACTGTCATTATTCGGGCGGGCAATTTCGGTCATGGTATGGTCCTTTAAATTTGCGTCGGCCACCAAGGTGTTCCAACCTCCCTGGCCTATGGCAAATTTGTTGTTCACATTGTACATGGCCACATATTGAAAAGAGCGTTTAACAATGTTTTCGACCTGTTGATCTGATAATATGGCGTAACCGTTTTGATCAATTTCAACTGACTTTTCCTTTTTAGGTGGCTGCTGACAAGCAGAGATCAAAAATACAAGGGCAATAATAATGTAGGTAATCATCTTTTTCATGGGGGAAGAAATTTAAAATTTAGTATTGATCATTTTTCAAAATAAAGTCTTTATAAAATTTTGATAGTCGAAACATACCAACAGAAATTCAAATGAAAATCAGCATGTGATTTTCATATCCTGATAGGTTTTTCTGCAACTTTTAATTACGATCTGACTGGAACTAATAAGTCTGTATTATACTCTTAAAGTTAATGAATAATCGTGAAAGAGAGGGTTCAATATATAATTTATACTCAATCTAAATTATTGATATACAAGGTTTTTAGAAAATTAATGGGAGCCTGCAACCCACTTAGAGCAAAAATCAATTTTAAGAACATCCATCTTCAAAAATTTGTTTTTAGTGCCTCTTAGCCTTAAAATAAACATCAAACCTTGGTGAAAATCAGCATCACTGCAATTCGTTGCTTCCTGCTTGTTGCAAGACTAGTTGTTGCTCGATTTTTACCGGTAACACCTAATTGTTATAACATGAGGATCTGTCTCCAATGACATCAAAAAAATCCGGACCAGGCATAATCCTGATTGCATTGCAGTTCCAATGCCAGAGCTGAAAAAATAAATTACAGATTTTGGCTTTGATCAGAAAGGGATAAGGACGACCGGAAAAGTAAGAAGTGGAATCCTATTATTTGTTTTTTAAAAGCAAGGACTGGACCATTCAACAGATCATTGACTCCTGCGTGTCTACAGGGTATATCAGATATATCCCAAAAAACAGTACCTATAACGATATGTTGTCATCAGGAAACTCAACCCTTCTCGATGAGAATATCAGAAAGGAACTAAGTGAATTAATGCAGGACCAAGACTATACCAGGATCGTTCTCAGCAGAATAATTGATGATATGAAAGTAAATCTGCACAATGCTGAATCTTTTTTAGATCTTGACGGAGATAGTATAAACTTTTATCCCATCCTAGGGGTTGAACCTACTAAAAAAGAGCTGGTTCAGGGTTTAAAATACTATCATAACCTATTGGAATCTTTTGAAGAGGCAAATGGCTTTATCAACGCATCCGGGAACAACATTAAACGCCGATCAAAAAGAATCATTCAAATGATCGACGAGCAAATAAAACGATGATCCCGTTCTTTGATAAGACATTACCAGTTTACTGTATCGCAAATGGCTGCTTATAATAACGATTTCCTGTTGCCTGGTACAAGGCATTGGCCAAAGCACCTATAACCGGAGGAAATGCAGGTTCTCCCAAGCCTGTAGGATCTATGCCATTTTGCACAAAATGCACATCAATTTGTCTGGGTGCCTCTGACATCCGGATCATTCTGTATTGATCGAAATTCTTTTTATCCGGTACACCTTCTTTAAATTTCAACTCACCAAATAAAGCATTTCCAATACCATCAACTATGGCGCCTTCTGAAAGGTTTATGGCTGCATCAGGGTTAATAACAATGCCGCAATCAATGGCACAACTCACCCTTTGAACGGTAGGCACCCCATTGTTGACAGAGACATCCACAACCTGGGCTGCATAGGTATTGTGACAGAAATACGCAGCCACCCCTCGGTGGACGCCTTCAGGAGTATTGTTCCAACCAGATTTCTCCCTTACCATTTTTAATACACCTGCATAACGGTCAGCATCATAGTCATTCCTTTTTCCAACAGGGTTCTTCTTTGCCTGCTCCAATAATTCCAGGCGAAAATCTATGGGATCCTTTTCTGTTATTTCGGCAAGCTCATCGAGAAACGATTGTTCTGCACATGCGATAAAATTAGACCTTGGTGCGCGAAAAGACCCAATGGTGATATTTGTGTTGACCGTCCAACTCTCTGCAAGATAATTTTCAACCGCTCCTGCGGGGAACCTGTCTGCAAAAAGGGGGCTTTCGGGCACACCACCAGCATTGATATGGATGGCTGTGAGGTTATTATTCTCATCTAAGGCAGCGCGATACTTGGCCTGGTAAGCGGGTCGGTAAATTCCTCCTGTCATATCATCTTCGCGCGAATAGACTAGCTTAACGGGCAGGTTCATGCGTTGAGATATAAGTGCTGCTTCGATCAGCCAATGGGCGTAAGACCTGCGACCATATCCTCCTCCAAGACGTGACATTTTAATCTCAATTTGCTCAACAGGCATTCCCAG
>JBFFLO010000344.1:0-3605 GCA_041554895.1 Lutimonas sp.
AAGAAGTATTTTATGCATAGGAAAAGTTTTATAATGACCCTGCTAATTTAAGGAAATACTACTTGACCCGGAATAATTCCTGTTGCAATAGTTTCCAATAATGAGCCACTGCTTATTGCAAAAACTTTAAGACTGCCCTCACTCGCATAATCAGCTGCATCCGTAGCATACAATTCCCCATTGCGAACATTCATGGAATAGTAGAATCCGCTCAGCCCTGCCAAACTAGTTACAGGCAGCTCATCATCTGCTTCATTCATTTGAAAAACTTCACCATTCAGGCTGTAATACAACTTGCCATTATCCGAGTTTAAAAGTGACGGGTGTTCGCTGCTGTCAAATTCGAAAGATGAAAGCGAATTATTTCCCGGAACTATTTTGTAAAGAAAACCCGCGGTTTCATTTCCGGTCCAGGAAGGCTTACCGCCGCAAAGGACCCATAGGTTGCCCTGACTATCTTCCTTTATTGAATTCGGCACGTCGCCTACGGTTAAACTCTCTTGTAGGCTGTCATCAGAAGTAGTGACAACTACCACTTGATTGTTGCTTCCAAAACCTCCTTGTAAACATATATACAGCTTATCGGCATTGATGATCATTTTTTCAGGTCCTTCGCCAACAGGAATCGTATTAAGTACGGCATTGGTCTCAAGGCTTATTACCGTTATAAAATCATCGTTTGCATTCAAAGGATCTCCCCAGTTTGAAATATATCCCTTACCGTTGTAAGCCACAAAAAACCTCGGGTTAATGATCTCATTTCCTTTGATCTCTGCTTCCTTTTCCATCGTATTGCGATTGACAACTACAACCTTGTTCGAATTATTCACGACAATATATCCCTTCTCACCTATTATGGCCATAGAATTTACAATATTCCCAAGGTCTTCGTTATTGACGGTTTCATAAATATTTTGACTTACTTGCCCGTTATCAGCAATAAAAGTAATGGTACCGCTTCCATTTTGAAAGGGGCCTTCATTCGTCACAAAATAGCCCTCCTCGTAGTCACCCAGGGGTTCATCAGGTACTTCGTTATTGTCTGAACAGGCTTGCAAGAATATTGCTAAAAAAGCAATTGCGTAGGTAAATTTTGATTTGGTCATTTTGGATTTATAGTTTAAAATTAATTTGAAATACATAGTTTCTGCCGGGCATTGGACGAAAAGCGACCGACTGATAATTTACATCGAATAGATTATTTACTTTAAAATTGAGATCAATAATATCCTTATATAAGCTTCTGCCGAAGGAAATGTCAGATAACAAATAATCATCCAGGTTTTCAGTGTTGGTGGTTGTAATAAATACCTTGCCTGTATATTGAAGGTTATAATAAAAGTTCCATTTTTTCCAGGAATAATCAAGGAAACCTCCAGCCCTGTGCTTTGGGACATAAATAAGTTGCTTGTCAGAGTCATCATCAGTCGCCAGGGTGTAATCATAGCTTGCCTTGAGCACCATTACGTTTTTCCCGATCAGATGACGGTATGAGGCTGTAAGTTCAAGGCCATGATTCGTCGTATTATTAACATTGACCGGGCTCCAAAAATCTTGTGTTATGGGCCTCCATTGGATCAAATCCTCGCTCTTGATCATATACCATCCCGCACTGATATTGATCTTTTTTAGTTGATAATCCAGTCCTATCTCTCCTGAAGAACTGAATTCAGGATTCAATTCAGGATTCCCACCGGGCTCCCAATACAAATCATTAAAAGTGGGTAGTCTGTAATTCGTGGAATATGCCCCTCTAAGCGATAAAGATGAAGTTAATAAATACCTGACATCCAGGGAATATATGATCGGAATAGTATAGGCTGAAGAGGCCCCTGCCCTGATGCTAACATTGTACATGAATTTTTCCCATGGCTCATGATGCATTAGTGCATATCCTGTAAAATCTTCTCGGGAAGCTTTGTCGATATTACCTCCGTCCCCCTGCGCATTCTCAAACTCCAATCCTGCCCGAAAGAACAAATCGTTGTTTAAAAAATAGGTAACATCATATTTCCCTATGAATCGATCGCTTGAACCAATCGATTCATTGGCCGGTTCATATTTATCGAACAGATATTGAAACTTTTCGCGCAAAATGGCAATTTTCGCGGATGAGGTAAACCTGCTTCCCAAATAAGTCCAGTCTAGCAGGAAGCGCTGGTCATTATTTTTAAGTTTTGCCTTGCTTTCCGAGCTCAAGGTTCTGGAAAGTTCCCTGTCATTGTCGAAAATACTCGTGTTGAAGCGGAGAGAATGCAATTCGTTTATTTTAAATCCTAAGGTAGCATTAAGGTTATAATTTGCATAGGCCCCGTTGTCATTCTTTAAGTTTGTTTCAAGATAGGGGTAATCATTCTCTGAAGCCTTTGCTCCTGCTGAAATTTTAGCATAAAATCTATCAGAACCCCAAATACCCGTCAATTGCGTAAAATAGCTATCATAACTGGACAATCCGATCAAAACCCGAGCTTGCTGACCAGTATTAAAATTTAGCTCATCCTTCAAATTGATGGCACCACCAACAGCACCATTTCCAAACAAAACACTTCCTCCACCCTTTCGGATTTCCAACCGATCAAAACTATTGGCTTGCAGCGTATTAAAATCGGTTTGCCCGTTTAAGGACGAATTGATGCCAATGCCATTCCAGTAAACCCCTGTTTGTGAGGCGCTGGTCCCCCGGAGCGATATGGAGGACACCATTCCATTGCCATTTTGCTTAAAATAAAAATTGGCTTGCTTTTGCAACAGATCTCCCAGGCTTTCATAGCTGTTCCCAAAAATGGAATCTGTCATGACCTGGACCTTATAACCACTGTTAATTACAGGTGAAAAATTACCACGTAATACAATCTCGTCAAGTTTATTGATGCTATCGCTTTGAGCGTATATGACCCCAGAAGCAAAAATGAATAAAAGAAGTAACCTTTTCATGCCAATCGTTTTTCTTCCGAAAACATTGCTGTTTACAAATCTGGCAGGTTTCCTGGCTTGCGTCTTGTTGTTGGCCTTCCCTTCATTTTTGAAAGTGACCTCATTTTTAACAACAACCGCTGTTCATACAGCTAAGCTTACAGTTGCGGAGACAGCTCTCGTATTTCACGAGATTCCCTTTTTTTATCCCGCCAAGGCGGGACCACATCGAAGACAAATGTACTGGCTTTATCTCTAGGAAAAAAATATATTAGAGGCTATTATTGGAAATAGTTGTAAACTTGCCACAACAATTCACATGTAAAAATACCCTGATAAAAACCGATGAAAAACAGCAACATACCCATACTTCGTCTAATCTTACTTGGGCTTGCTTTGATGGTCATTTCCTGTAACAAACCAAAGAAAGAAATAAAAAACAATAATTTATCTAATTCTTCAATTAGATATGCTAAAGGGTTTGATATTCAAATTTATAAAGGATACACTAAACTAATTATAAAATCTCCTTACCCAGATGCGACTCAGTACCAGGAGTTTATATTGATTTCAGATAAAAGAAGGGATTTTGATGCTGATTACAAAATTTATGTTCCCGTAAAAAATTTGGTTGCCACCTCCACTACGCATATCCCGATGATTGAAATCCTGGAGGAAACCAATAGCCTGAT
>JBFFLO010000345.1:0-3602 GCA_041554895.1 Lutimonas sp.
CGCGTCTGTAATTTTTTGTTTTTAGCCAATCCTTTAGGAGCAAGCTCCACAGTATTGTCTAAAAACAAAAAAACCAGGTTTATCAACCTGGTCTTTTCTCATTAGTACTCGGAGCGGGACTTGAACCCGCACGAGCATTACTGCTCATTGGATTTTAAGTCCAACGTGTCTACCAATTCCACCATCCGAGCCTATGTGTTTATTGGTTATTAAAATGGAGCGAAAGACGGGATTTGAACCCGCGACCCTCACCTTGGCAAGGTGATGCTCTACCCCTGAGCTACTTTCGCATAAGTTTTAGTCAATGAACTGTGCAATTTTAAATTGCCCTGCTAAATTTCCACTGATCACTCAGATTCCTGTTAGCAGGCGCAAATTTAATATATTTTCATAAATCCCAAAGCTTTTTCACTCATATTTTTAATATTTTTTTATGCAGTTAATCTTAATTAATAGATATATTTGCAGCGATTTTAAAAACAGGTATTTACCACCTTGGAAGCAGCAATCGTCAGACATACTATTTTAGATGATCTTAAACAACTTACAAAGTTTGGATTGTCTTTAAGCGTTGTATTTTCATCAGTAGCAGGATATCTTTTGGCTGTTGACCATATAGATTTTAAGATCCTAATGCTTTTATCAATAGGAGGGTATTGCATGGTTGGGGCTTCAAATGCCTTTAACCAGATCATTGAAAGAGTTCCTGATGCGGTCATGAAAAGGACCATGGACCGTCCGATACCCACAGGAAGGATATCGGTAAATCTGGCCATGTTTATTGCAGTAGCACTAACAATAGCTGGTTTGGTTATACTTTATAGTATCAATGAAAAGACAGCATTGTTTGGGGCGATCTCCATATTTTTATATACCAGTGCGTATACACCCTTAAAACCTGTAAGTCCTTTATCTGTATTTGTCGGGGCGATTCCCGGGGCCATACCCTTTATGTTGGGATGGGTAGCAGCAACAGGGCAATTCGGGATAGAACCCGGTATGCTTTTTATGATACAGTTTTTTTGGCAGTTTCCGCATTTTTGGGCCATAGGCTGGCTTCAATTTGATGAGTATAAAAAAGCAGGTTTTAATCTGATGCCAACGGGAGAAAAGAATAAGAAAGCATCAAAATTGATCATTGTCTACACCGTATTTATGTTGATCGTTTCGATCTTTCCAGTTTTTAGATTGACAGGTAGATTGTATTTGTTGCCAGGATCTGCAGTGATTATATTTGCTTTAGGATTGGTAATGCTGTACTACGGAGTTAAACTCCATAAGGAACAATCGAACATAATGGCAAGGAAGCTGATGCTTTCCAGTGTTTTATATATAACTTTGATCCAGATCATTTTTGTGATCGACAAATTTTTACACTAAGTAGTATGGAACAAAATAAGAAAGAGAAGACATTCAAACAAATGTTGTGGATATCGATGATCAGTATGACCATGATGTTTGCAGGCCTCACAAGTGCCTATGTAGTAAGCAGGGCCAGAGAAGATTGGGTTAGTTTTAACTTGCCAAGTGCTTTTTATATCAGTACGCTTTTTATTATTGCAAGTAGTATAAGTTTTTATATGGCAAAAAGGACGCTATTGGCGGGTGACCAGGGTAAAACCACTTCATTGCTTGTACTGACACTGCTTTTGGGCCTGGGTTTTGTTTTCTACCAATTCAATGGTTTTAATCAACTTATCGAAGCTGGTTTGTATACCACCGGTAAACAAAGCAATGTAGCCTCATCTTTTCTATATGTCATTACCGGAGCCCACTTGCTTCACATATTTGCAGGGATAATCGTCTTGGTAAGGGTACTCTACCGAAACATGACCGGAAAATATTCAGTTTCGAGTTATCTTGGGTTTTCATTAGGGTCTATTTTCTGGCATTTCGTGGATGCTTTATGGATTTACCTTTTTGTGTTTTTCTATTTTATCCGATAAACCCCAACATTTTTCCCTTATTAATTCGATTTATCAATAATTTTTATATTTTTGCTGCTCCAGATAAAACATGATAAAAATCAGTTTTACGGCGTAAAAAAGATCAATTAAATTAAACTTTTTATATGGAGGCTATTGTTGCTGATTCCCCAAAGGGTGGTGTTTGGAGCGGAGGAGGAAGTCAACCTTTCGGTTCGAGTTATGGTAAAATGATGATGTGGTTCTTTATCATGTCTGATGCCCTTACATTTTCCGGATTTTTAGGAGCATATGGTTTAATGCGTTTCAAATTCATTGATTCTTGGCCAATTGCAGACCAGGTATTTACGCATATTCCGTTTGTGCATGGAGATTATCCTATGTACTATGTTGCATTTATGACCTTTATCCTGATCTTTTCTTCGGTAACGATGGTATTGGCCGTAGATGCTGGTAAGCACATGCAAAAAGGAAAAGTTATTGTCTACATGGGGCTTACCATTATTGGAGGTTTGATCTTCCTTGGTTCACAAGCTTGGGAATGGAAAACCTTTATCACAGGAAATTATGGAGCTGTTCAGTTGGAAGACGGAAAAATCGTTCAGTTTGTGGATGGTTCGGGACATCAGATAACTTTGGAAAGTTTTGCTTCTGATGCACCTAGTGAAAGAGTACAGCATAAGAAAGAGAACGGTATTTGGTTCGTATCTGAATCATCTTTGCCGCCGGTAACCCTGCAACAAGTAAAGGAAGGATTTGCAAGCAATCCTGATATTTCAATGAGGACTGAGTTGATCAATTTGGAGACAAAGGAAAAAACCATTGTTTCCAGAGAAGAGGCCAATAAGTTTCTTGATAAAGCCACAAGAGTAGTACAGGGAGCTAATCTTACAGAAAATGAATATGGTAAAACGTTGTTTGCCGATTTCTTTTTCTTTATCACAGGATTTCACGGATTCCACGTTTTCTCTGGTATCCTGATCAATATTATCATCTTTTTTAATGTGATCATAGGAACGTATGAACGAAGAGGCCATTATGAAATGGTTGAAAAAGTTGGTCTTTATTGGCACTTTGTTGACCTTGTTTGGGTATTTGTTTTCACATTCTTCTATCTGATATAAAAAATTTAAATATAAAATGTCGCACGCTAAATCACATACAGCACTAATTTGGAAAGTATTCGCTTTCTTGTCATTGGTCACAATCGTCGAGGTATTCCTTGGTATTGTAAAACCAGCATCTTTGAATTTGACTCAAGTTTTAGGCACCAGCATACTGAATTGGATCTTTTTGATCCTTACCCTTGTTAAGGCCTACGGTATTGCCTGGTATTTTATGCATTTAAAAGATGAAAAAACCTGGTTTAGAAGAGCCATTGTTTGGCCTGTTGTTTTTCTGATCTCAGTACTAGCCTTCTTTGTTCTGTATGAAGGAGATGCGATCGGGAATATTTTGAGGGAATGGACAAGGTGGTCATATAATTAAACGGACTTATCTAAAACGAATATAAAAGTGTTTTGAATTTTCAAAACGCTTTTTTTATACCTTTGCATCATGGCAAAACCCAGTAAAAATACAGTTGTTTTATCCATTCTTTTTTTCGGACCCTTGTTGTTTTACCTGTTTCTTTTGACAGGTACCAATAACTTTGCAAAATTACCCCGGCTTACTGAG
>JBFFLO010000346.1:0-3545 GCA_041554895.1 Lutimonas sp.
CAGTGAAGCAAATTGCAGTTAATAGTAAAATAGGTAGTTTAAGGTTTATCATATTGTTTAATCGTAATTATTGCCAACGGTTTGTGTATGAGCAGTAGCTCCTTCCACGATTCTTGATTTATAGTATTAGTATTATTCTTTCTTTAATTTTCCTGGTGATCACAATCTGAGCTATTGCTTATACACGTTGTTGGGCATAGTTCAATTTTTTATGAGTTCTGCTATTTCTTTTTTGTGAATCTGATTCGTTCTTAAATCAATGAAAATCTTGGGTCTTTCGTACTTAATTGTGAAAACCAAACCTTTTTCGAACAGATTACTTAGAATATCACACAGGTTGAGAATCGCTATGTTATTGGTTTCTCCATGCTTTACTACATATTCATTAAAACCTGGTAATGACATAATGTTGGAATTAACCAACATTCTAATAGAATCTGACCAATGTTTCCTTCTAATCGTAAATTTTGATCCACCTAGCCTAATATCATCACAACTCCATTGAGCCATTTCCAATAAAGATTGATACTTTGAAGAAAGTAATAAATTTCCTGAAGATGTGAATGTCGATTTCTTTAACCTCAGCTTCCATATTGATTTCGAATCTATTGTGCCCATCACATTAAAAGAAAATGCATTGTAATATCCCTCAGTTTTCCCACCAATTTCATTAATGAAAGATTCGTATTCTTCACATTTTTCTTTATTCTTCAAATAGTAAGGAGATGATTCCTCTCCTGGAGTATGTTTTGAAACTAAAGTCATCTTGGTTTGGATTAATTATGCCCAACTTGTTATATCGAATTCGCTAATATACTATATCAGAAAGAATCCTGTGATATGGATGGATTATTGTTTTTATTCTGAGGGGCAGACATTTGTTTGATCAGGGTGTCCAGGGGGCTCTCTATCTTCAGCATATCCTTTTTACTTACATGTGTGTAGATCATGGTAGTTTCCGGTCTTGAATGCCCCAAAAGCTCCTGAATATATCTTAAATCCACCCCTTGCTCCAGTAAATGTGTGGCATAGCTATGCCTCAGGGTATGGGGGGTTACATTTTTATAAATCCTGGCCAGTTTACATGATCGTTTTAAAAAACTCCTGACGCTCACAGGGGCATATTTTTGACCCGGGCTGTTGCCCTCCACAAAATACTTAAGAGGCCTGTAGGTCATTAGGTAACCATGAAACAGCTGTCTAAAACTCTCTGCCATGATCACATACCTGTCTTTGCGCCCTTTGCCGCTTCTCACGAAAATCTGCCTGCGATCTACATCAATGTCATTGAGTTCAAGATTGATGAGCTCGCCAATTCGCAATCCTGAAGAGTACAAAAGCGCCAAGACCGCTTTATGCTTCATATTTCTTGTGTTCCTAAGCAGATCGATCACTTCTTGTTTTGATAAAACCGTTGGTAAAAAGCGGCTTTTTCTGGGCCTTTCCAAAGAGAGGTTCTCTATGCCACATGCCGGGTGAAAGCTGGCAAATTGCTTCACGGCGCTAATCACCTGCCGGTGTGTGCTTACCGAATACCGACGCTTTACACATACGTCTTCAACAAACTGCTCCACATCCCTGTTGACAAGCTCTTTGATCGGTTTTCCTTTTAAATAAATGGTAAAATCAAGAATATGTACATAATAGGTCCTTACGGTACTCTCACTTAAAACTTTACCCCTGAGGTATTTTACAAAACCTCTTAAATTAGCTTTGTCCTCACTGCAAAGGGCCTTGGCCTTGATCCCTCTCACCCGTTTCACCAATTGATCACTACCGGGTTTTTGTGGTATGATGGTCTGTGAAGTCAGGCCGTCACTCACTACCCTGGTATGTCGCCCATAAGAACGATGGGCATCCTCAATCGACTGTTTTGAAAAAGGCAGATGCCAAACCCCCTTGCTCGAACTCCAGAAAGCACCAAGGTGCCTTGCAATCTCGATAAGTTCCTGATCGTATTGAAAACGAATAAAAAGCTTCTGCTCCTTTCCAATTATCCCTCTTGATAAAACCACCCTTTCTTTCATCCGAACTTGTTCCTTTAAGGGGCTCCATTTTTGAAAAACCAGATCCTTATGTTTTTTTACATCCTTCAAAAAAGAAACCTGTTGAGCATTTCTTAGTCCAAAATGAACCAAAGAGGTTAACAGGTGATGATCTTTATATGAAGTTTCTAAAAACAGCAGTGTTACAAATACTAACGCAACGCTCAGTCACATTTCTGCAACAAAGGTGTTAAGTCCATCGACATTATTGGGTAGACAATTTCAGCAACTTATGAATCTTAAATATATAAAAATATACCACACTAAGCAGCCGGATTATTAGTTTTTATTCAATTTTAATAAAGAAAAGTACGGTTTTCCTTTAGGCTTCTTCAAAACAATTTCCTAAGAGAAAATAGTACTTAAGGAGTCAACGGCTTAAACTTCACTCAACGCTTCGATCAATTCCATGCACCCGCCATGCTTGATATAGTTGGTATGCTCCTTGACAGAACTAAAATGAGTTTGGCTGATCTCTTCGCACAGGTATTTTTCACCGGTAAATTGACTAAAGGCCCTCATCAGTTCTTTGGCTATCGGATCTTCAGTAGCTGACCCGGTCTTATGCTCCCTGCACCAGCTTAGGGCATTCATCCAAAGTGCGGCACTCAATGCTCCGCAACCACTTCCGCTCAAACCAAGTCCTCCTGCAAATCCCGCCACCATAACCATCTCTTTTTCAGAAGCACCCATTTTTCGGGCTACCTCGGTAGCGCAACTTATGGCATGTCCAAAATCAACAGGCTTGTTTTGTATGGCTTTCTTTGCTTTCTTAACAGCTTCCGGGGCCCAATCTTCGGCCAGTTGAAAACAATGCAAGAACCGGCCACTGATCATGTATTTGGCAAAACTCAGCCTGCTCTCAAAATTACATTTGGTAATTTCCCTGCATTGGGTGGTACTTTCATGGGTTTCAAATGAGTCCATCAGCAACCTGGTCGCTTCTATGGATACTGCAATGGCTTGCGACCTGTGTGCACAAACCCTGAAAGCCTCTGTTCCTGCGGCAAGAGAAGCCCCCCAGAGCATACCGCATTGATATCCCTTCTTCATGATACCTCCGGCCAGCAGATCCGAAGCACGTTCTTCTGCTTCCATTGATGTGCCGAATTCACGATTTAAAAGATAAAAAAAAGTGCGGGAACAAGTACCCAGTTTTTTAAATACTTGTTTGGCATCCTTGACAGAAACCTCCGGTTGCTTTTCCCTTGAACCCATGGCAAATGATTATAATTTCGAAATTATAAATCAAATAGGATTCACGCAATGACTTACATCAAACCCGGTATTGATCCTGATTAGGATTAATCATAAAAAGTTACTTTGCCTGTGGCTACGTCATACATGGCCCCAACGATTTCTATTTCGCCATTTCTTTCCATTTCAGCCAAAACCTCACTACCCGATCTGATTCCTTCAATAGAAAAATCAACATTTTTTGCCGCCACGGCATCGACAAAATCAAGGTTGGCCGAGGTTCTTTGAGAGGCTTCTGCAGGA
>JBFFLO010000347.1:0-3536 GCA_041554895.1 Lutimonas sp.
GAGAAAAAACCTTGATGCTCAGCAAACTTTCGAACTTGTCGCTTCAATTATACAGCATGCTGCTTAAAAAGGGCTATGTGAGTAATGACAAAGACTTTGAAGAGGTTCGCTCTTTTTTTAAGGAGGCTTTGCCGGAGTATAGCATTAGGAAATTAGGAGTCATCGAAAGGCTTTATCTGTTTAAGGCCTATTTATGGTACAGTTTTATTACGCAAGATTTTGTTTCCGGATATCGCTATGCACAGAAGTGGGTTGATCTTTTTTATTACAATCCCGAAATGAAAAAAACCAATCCGGTTTTTTATTTAAAGGGGATCAATTATTTGCTTGAAGCTTTGTTCCTTGTTCAGCATTTGACAAAATTCAGATCTACGCTGAATTTTTTTGAAGATGAATTGAACAATCAGAATTTCCTGGTCAACGAGAATACAGAGTCTTTGGCTTTTCTCTATTTGTATCTCAATAAAATTAATTTGTACTTCCTGGAAGGAAATTTTAAACAGGGAATTAGGTTTATTCCGGAAGTTGTGGACGAAATTGAAAGCTATCGGTCAAAAATAGACGAACATCATGTCATGATCTTCTATTATAAATTTGCCAGTATGTACTTTGGCGCTTCGGATTATGAAAAATCTATCTTTTATCTTGAAAAAATAATAAGGAACAAACAATTGGGGATGCGGGAGGATTTACTTTGCTTCACAAGGATACTGAACCTTATCGCACATTACGAGGCAGGAATGGATCAAAACCTGGAAGCTTTGATAAAATCTACCTATAAGTTTCTTATAAAAATGAATGAGTTGCATTTGGTGCAGCAAAAAATCATTAGTTTTTTAAGAAACCTAAGCAACATCTATCCGCATGAATTGAAAAACGCTTTTAAAGAATTACATAGCGAACTAAAGGTTTTTGAAAACCATCCCTATGAAAAAAGATCGTTTATGTATCTTGATATTATTTCCTGGCTCGAAAGTAAAATTGAGAACGTGTCAGTGGAATCAATTATCAGGAAAAAATCCAGGATTCAGTATAAATAAATTCTTTAGCCTTAATCTTTTGTTTCAGTATGGCTAATCAGTACGTTGGGTAAAAAAGCTACTGTTATTCTATGAAGGTTATCCACAGAATGATGAACTAGCAAGTTTTTAAAATAGCGCACTAAAGCCTCCCGACAGGAGGTTTTTTTTTGCTTAAACCTTGTAAATTAAAGCATTTAAATAATTGATTATCAACAATTAAAATGATTTCAAGCTAACTTGGATGTTGTAATAAAAAAAATAAGAATCCAACAGTCGGTCTAAGCCTGTTTATTTTTGATGATTATTTAATGAATAACAGTGTTCATTAAAAGAATATCAACACATTAAAATTTATCTTTTTTATTAATGAAGCATTTAAATAAGCACAGTCAAAGACTTACCCAGGATGCAACCCAACCAGCGGCTCAGGCCATGTTGTATGCGGTAGGCCTGAAAGATGAGGATATGCAGAAACCTCAAGTGGGTATTGCCAGTACAGGCTACGATGGTAACCCTTGCAATATGCATTTAAATCATTTGGCTGCAGGTATAAAAGAAGAGGTAAACAAGAAAGACCAGGTAGGGCTTATCTTTAATACAATTGGAGTTAGTGATGGTATTTCAATGGGAACGAGCGGAATGAATTATTCATTGCCTTCAAGAGATATTATTGCAGATTCCATTGAAGTAGTGATGAATGCCCAAAGTTATGATGCACTTGTGTCGGTAGTGGGATGCGACAAAAATATGCCGGGAGCTATTATGGCCATGCTCAGGTTGAACAGGCCATCGTTGATGGTTTATGGCGGCACCATAGCTTCGGGAAATTATAAAGGAAGAAAATTAAATATTGTATCTGCCTTTGAGGCACTCGGTCAAAAAATTTCAGGAGAAATTTCGGATCAGGAATACAAGGAAATCATAAAAAGTGCCATTCCGGGAGCAGGTGCCTGCGGTGGCATGTATACGGCCAATACCATGGCGTCTTCAATTGAAGCCCTTGGTTTTGCATTACCTTATAATTCATCGATACCGGCAGAAAATCCAAATAAAGAAGGAGAGAGTGTCAGGATAGCCGCAGCTATTAAAAACTTGCTTGAACTTGATTTAAAACCATTGGATATCATTACAAAAAAATCTTTAGAGAATGCTGTGGCTCTTGTCAATGCCCTTGGAGGCTCGACCAATGCGGTTTTGCATTATCTGGCCATAGCCCATGCAGCTGGGATAGATTTTGATCTTGATGATTTTCAACGTGTTAGTGACAGAACACCATTAATTGCAGATCTTAAGCCAAGTGGAGAGTATTTGATGGAAGATGTTCATGGAGTGGGTGGAACACCGGCCGTTATGAAATATTTGCTGGAAGGCGGTTATTTGCACGGTGACTGTATGACTGTTACCGGAAAGACACTGGCCGAGAACCTTAAGGATGTCAAACCCCTAAGTTTTGAAGAGGATCAACAGGTCATACATAGCATCGATCATCCCCTGAAATCATCAGGTAACTTGCAGATTCTTTTTGGAAACCTGGCCTCTGAAGGCGGAGTGGCAAAGATAAGCGGTAAGGAAGGAAACCTCTTCAAAGGAAAGGCAGTGGTTTTTGATGGTGAGCAAGAAGCCAATGACGGTATTGGTGCCGGAAAAGTATCGGAAGGCGACGTGGTTGTTATTCGTTATGTGGGTCCAAGAGGAGGCCCGGGAATGCCTGAAATGCTTAAGCCAACTTCCATGATTATGGGAGCAGGCCTTGGTAAAACCGTAGCATTGATCACTGACGGGCGTTTTTCAGGTGGTACACACGGTTTTGTAGTGGGCCATATCACCCCTGAAGCTCAGACAGGAGGATTGATTGCATTGTTGGAAGATGGAGACATGATCACGATTGATGCAGCGAACAATTCGATTAATGCTGAGCTTACTGAAGCTGAAATTGCACGGAGAAAGGCTTTGTGGAAAGAGCCGGCTCCAAAACACAAAAAAGGAATTTTATATAAATATGCCAAAACTGTTTCTTCCGCATCCGAAGGTTGCGTTACCGACAAGTTTTAAACGATAGTAATAACCAAAGTTGTTATTTATGGAAACAATAACAAAATCGACAGAAAAAGTGATAAATACAAAAAGTGTAAAAATTACAGGAGCTGAAGCTGTTGTAAGGTGCTTGTTGGAAGAAGGCGTAGATCTTATCTATGGATATCCCGGCGGAGCTATTATGCCAGTTTATGATGAATTCTATAAGTATGAAAAAGAATTACAACATGTACTGACAAGACATGAACAAGGTGCTGTACATGCAGCTCAGGGATATGCACGTGTATCTGATAAAGTTGGGGTAGCCGTCGCTACCTCAGGACCGGGTGCAACAAATTTAATTACAGGTATTGCAGATGCTCAAATAGATTCTACTCCTTTGGTATGTATTACCGGGCAAGTTGGATCTCATCTTTTGGGCAGTGATGCTTTCCAGGAAACAGATATCATCAGTATTTCTACCCCGGTAACCAAATGGAA
>JBFFLO010000348.1:0-3533 GCA_041554895.1 Lutimonas sp.
ATCGAATGACAGATCGGTAATGATCAGATCATAAGGCTCCTGATCTTTTGAGGCCTTTTTGATTTTCAAATAGGCATCGTCACAATATTGCACATGTTGTATTTCTGGGACCCCCATTTCCATTAAAGAAGCAACAACACCCTTGTTGATGTCATCCTGGTCTTCGGTAACAATAACTTTGCGAAACATAATTATATCAATATGGTTGCTTTAAATCCTTTGTCCTTTTCGGAGTCCAAGGTAAACTTTCCGTTAAGACTGTTAATACGGTTTTCCGCATTGAGCAATCCATTGCTTTTTTTTATGTCACAGCCCACTCCGTCATCAGAGTAGGTGATCAGCATCTTATTTTTAACCTTTTTAAATGTCATGATCACGATCGAAGCGTGACTATGCTTTTTCATGTTGGTCAATAATTCCTGTATCACCCTGTAAATTATTGTTTTCTTAGGGATGTCCATATTGTCCAGATCAACTGAACCCAATCCCTTGGTAATGATATTGACCTCTTCATTTTTAAAACCTACTAAAAGATCGTTTAGCAATTCACTATAATCATGGTCAAAATCCAAAGCATTATATTCTCTTGAAATATCCCTGGTTTTTTCATACACCTGCTCAAGGTCATCTAAAAGGGCTTCCTTTTCATGAGGACCATTGTCCAGATCGATCATTAACTTATACAGGTCATTGGCAACTTCATCATGCACTTTTTTAGAAATACGTGTTTCAGTAAGGTATATTTCCTGTAGTTTTTCTTTTTGATACCTGGATCTAAAGAGGATAAAAATGAAAAAGAAACTGATCAATGATACAACTCCCAGTGCTATATACATGGTGTTCATTTGTTCGGATCGCGAAAGTTCCAGTTCCTTTTCCAGATTAACGGTTTTTAAAGCCGCATTTTCATCCCTGTTTTGCTCGGTATCAAGGTATATTTTCATGAACTTTTTTTCTAAATTACTTCTGATTTTACCGATACTGTCGGCCAAAAAAATGTATTTTTTGGCATATACATTATAGGAATCAGGAACCGTTTCATAACTGTTCATGAGTAATTTTAATCCACGCAAGCGGTCGTCTACATGGTTCATTTCAGTGGCCAACTGATAAACCTTATTGCCATGCATACGGCTTTTAGTAAGGTCTGTATCGAGATATAATTCAGATAAATGATCATGACTTGTAATTTGACCTCTCACATTGTTTGCCTGGGTTCTCAATGCTAAAGCCCTTTGAATGTCCATTTCGCTATCAGGATCTTTTGCAAAAAGCCAGCGTGTATAAGCAAGGTTATCAAGGATACGGGCATAATTATTTGTATCGTTTATGATCTCTTCTTCTTTTAACAAACGCTGATAAAGTTCAATAGCTTTGGCATAATCACCTAATTCACGATAAACGTTGGCCACATTACTCCTATAAATCAACCTGTACTTTTCGTTGGTTGTGGTCTCAATGGCTTTTTCGTACCAATAAATAGCCTCTTTATGTTCTTCTTGTAATTTGGCATTGACAGCGATGCAGTTATACATCGAGGCTTTATAAAGTGGTGCTTCGAAATTTTTTAAAAATGATAAACCTTCAATGGCTACTTTATCACTCTGGTTATAACTACCTGCGTTAGAATGTAAGATGGCCATGTTTATTAAATTTTTTACCGCTCCCATGCTGTCACCCAGTGATTCAAATATTTTTTTTGATTCATTGTAGTAGATATA
Source organism: Lutimonas sp. (assembly GCA_041554895.1). Lineage (GTDB taxonomy): Bacteria > Bacteroidota > Bacteroidia > Flavobacteriales > Flavobacteriaceae > Lutimonas. Next base: position 1,722 of record JBFFLO010000348.1, read on the forward strand.
TGCCGAATCCAACAACTGCTTTTTGGCATTGTATAGTCCTAATTTATACAAGGCAGTGCCCATATGATTGGAATCCTTCGATTTGAGGCTCAGATCTAACAACTCTTTTGAAAAGTAGAGGGCGCTGTCTAGTTGCCCTTCGATACCATGCAGTTTTGTTTTTTCAACAAGTGCTTTTATCATCAGGCTGTCAATTGACGCTTTTTGAGCCCTTTGATAAGCCAGATCAATGTTTTCCAATCTTTTTTCAACACTGTTGGACGGATCCTTGCTTTGCATCAATAATTCATCGAAAACCGTTTGATCATCAATAGTTTGGCTGACTTTATTGACAGGTTGCCCCGGCTGACAACTCATAAGAAGCAGCGTGCTAAAAAAGGCAAAGAATTTAAAGTAATGTCGCATTTGTTTTTTCAAGGGGCACTAAGGTAGAATATTTTGTTTGGTTTCTTTTGTCGTACATTTATAATTATTGGATCAGAAATGTAATCAAATTTAACAGAAACAAAGAAAGAGAAGGATATTTTCGATATTTTTTGCCAAAGAAAAGTTAAAGCCATGATCGACGTAGTAGCAGCCATCATCAAAAGAAATGACACCTACTTCCTCGCCAGGAGGGCAGCTCATAAAGTTCATCCAGGGAAGTGGGAGTTTCCCGGAGGTAAAATAAACAAGGGAGAAACACCAGAGAAAGCCCTGGAAAGAGAATTGTTCGAAGAATTTGGGATTATGTCCAAAAGCGGTAAACATGTGCTAAGCCATCAATTTGATTACGGCACTTTTCAAATTAACTTAATGGCCTTTGAAGTTTCTTATCATGGCGGGCCTTTCAAATTAACAGATCATGATCAAATTGCCTGGGTACGTTTAGAAGAAATTAAACAGTACGATCTCTCGGAAGCAGACGTGGCTGTTTGGAAGGCATTATAGCCTTATTGTGATATGCTTAAAAAATTACTATATTTACTCCACAAGACGTATAAACCTAAGCTAAACACCTTATTTTATAAGGATTTTTCGATTGTTCAGATTGTTTAAGATTTTGAAATCCGGCGCAATAAATTGCATGTTTAAGGCTTTTGTTTATTTTAATTTTCAATTAACAAAATTTTAACAGGCCTTGGTCTGTTGTAAAAAAATGGGTTTAAATATAAATCCATTCAATTTAAACCTCATTTATATGAAAAGAAGAAATTTTATCCAGCTATCCGGAATGGGAGCAGGCGCTTTAATGGTGCCAATGTCAATGATGGGAAATCATATTTCCGCAGAAGCTTTGCTTGCTCCGGGCATGGATGTGATCGTAAAAAAAAGAATGGCTGATGTAGCGCTTAATACCGCTAAATCTATGGGCTCCACTTATGCGGATGCCAGAATTGGCAGGTACCTTAATCAGTATGTATTTACCAGAGAAGATAAGGTGCAAAATGTTGTGAATACGGAATCCTTTGGTATAGGGATCCGGGTAATTGCCAACGGAACCTGGGGATTTGCCTCAACAAATGACGTGACCGAAGATGGGATCAAAAATGCCACAATGCAAGCCGTAGCGATCGCAAAAGCCAATTCAAGAATTCAAAAAGAGGCTGTTAAACTAGCGCCTGTTGAATCATATGGAGAGGTCTCCTGGAAAACACCCATCAAAAAAGATTTTAAGGAAGTACCGGTAGGTGAAAAAGTTGATCTTTTACTTTCAGCTAATGCTGCAGCCATGGAAAATGGAGCCAATTTTGTCAATTCAGCCCTTTTTATGGTGAATGAACAGAAGTATTTTGCTTCTACAGAAGGTTCTTATATCGATCAGGATATTCA
>JBFFLO010000349.1:0-3529 GCA_041554895.1 Lutimonas sp.
TGGCACAGGGAATCTCATGCCCGAGAAAGGTATTGATCAATTCGGATGTAAAACTTGTGGAGGTAGATGACGACTTTATTACAAACGTAAATACCCCGGAAGAATTCACCGCGGTAAAAAAAGAATTAGGTAAATAAGCCACTGATTGATATGCGTTCGGACAAAGAGAAAACATTTATTCGACAGACCACTTTGCCAGAAATTGGTGAGATCGGCCAGGAAAAAATCAGCAAGTCTAAGATCGCCGTCATTGGATGCGGAGGTTTGGGCAGTGTTGCTGCGGTCTATTTAGCGGCAAGTGGAATAGGTCATATCCATTTGATCGACTATGATACCATTGACCTCAGTAATTTACACCGACAGGTTTTTTACCGGCGTGATCAGGTTGGAAAGCCTAAGTCTGAAATCCTTGCTGCCTACATTCAGGAAATAAGCCCTTATGTTGAGGTGAGTTTCGCAGGAGAACCTATTACAAAATCAAATATAAATGAGCATTTAAAGGCCTTTTCACTAATCGTTGACTGTACTGATAGCCTTGCTACTAAATACCTCATAAACGATTATTGTGTGCTCCAGAAGAAGACACTTATCTATGGTTCTTTATATAAGCATGATGGTTATGTTAGTGTTTTTAATGCCAAATCAAAAGATCAGCGCAGTGCTCATTTAAGAGATGCCTTCCCTTCGATGCCCCAAAAACATATACCCAATTGTTCTGAGATAGGGACCTTGAATCCTATCGTTGGAATCATCGGTTTAATGCAGGCCAATGAAGTGATCAAAATTATAACAGAAACAGGTGAGCCGTTGATCAATAAGCTATTGATCTACAATTCAATGGAAAACTCTCAGTTTTTGATGAAACTAAAACCTGGTTTCCCTTTAACTGAGGTGGAAGCTATTTTTAATAATAACAGCTATTTTGACGCCAGATGTCAGGTACAGGAGGAGTCTTTGCTCATAGATGCAGATGAATTGAAAAAAAGAATTGATGATGAGAACTTAAAAATCATTTCGGTTATTGAAAATCAATCTGTACCTCCTCCATTTCCAATTGATCTCCACATGCCTCTTTCAAGTCTTGATCCTTCGAAACTGGAATCCTTTACAGAAAACATAATAGTGGTGATCTGTCAAAAGGGAATTTCAAGCTATACGGCCACCGAACAAATAAAGAAACAATTTCCCCGCTTGTCGGTTTACAGTTTAAAAAATGGCATTGATCAATATTAATCCACGAAGCAAATGGTTGCTCAATTAAAAAAGTCCCATGCCAATGAATGAGCTTTTAAAATTCTATCAGCAGGAAAAAAAACAATTTGAAAAGAAAAGAGACCTGTTAAAGAAAAAGATAAATCTCTTTAGTGTCCTGCGCATGGTATTATTTATACTTACATTTCCGGCAACATATTATACTTTTCAAAATAAACCCCTACTTGTCGTTATTAGTCTTTTATGTATTATCGGTTTTGTTTTCCTTGTTCTAAGGCATCAATCTCTTGTTAATGAGAGAAAACTTACTGAGCAAATGATCAGAATCAATGGGGTAGAAATAGATGCTTTAAATCGTAAATACAGTTCGCTGCCTGAAGGATCTGAGTTTATTGATGCCAAACACTATTATAGCAATGATATAGATTTGTTCGGCAAGGGTTCCTTTTTTCAATATATGAACAGAACTGCCACCTTCTCAGGAAGGAAGGCCCTTGCTGATGTACTTCTTGAGAACAATCCTGATCAAATTGTACCCCGGCAAGAAGTCATTATTGAACTATCTAAAAAAGTTTCATGGCGGCAACATTTTTTGGCTTTGGCCAAAATGGTTCGTGTTGATGTTGATCATAAAACCATTATTTCATGGATCCACAGCTATAAGTCATTTCTTCCGGCTATCATGGCTTATCTTCCTTTTGTTTTCGCATCATTATCCATCCTCTTTACGCTGCTTTTGGTTTTTGATTTGGTTTCTTTCTACCTTCTTGTGGTCTGGTTTTTTATCGGGTTGTTTATCACTTTTCCATATTTTCAGAGGATCAATCATCTCTATCTGGACGCAGGCATGCTCAAGGATACATTCAAACAATACCATAGTTTGTTGCAAGAAATTGAAGAGCTTCCAATTAATTCGCCGCTAGCCAGGGATCAACAACTTAAAATACAATCTTCCAACAAAAAGGCCTCTGTCATATTTAAAGAGTTTTCAAAAATTCTGGATGCCTTCGATCAAAGGAATAACATGCTTTTTGGTATTCTGGGCAATGGCTTTTTTCTCTGGGACATTCGTCAAACTTACAAGATCGACATATGGATCAAAACCTATCAATTTCAGGTAGAAAGTTGGTTTGATGTGATTGCTTATTTCGACGCTCAGATATCCTTATCCAACTATGCTTTCAATCATCCTGATCACCACTTTCCTGAAATAGTTCAAAATGACCTTGTAATTCAGGCGGTAGCCTTAGGTCATCCCTTGCTGGATGAACAAACCAGGGTAAACAATGATTTTTCGATACATAAGAACGATTTTCATATCGTCACCGGAGCCAATATGGCCGGGAAAAGTACCTTTCTAAGGACCATCTCTTTGGGCCTTGTGATGGCCAATGCCGGTTTGCCGGTTTGTACAAAAAAAATGAACTACTCACCCATCAAATTGATCACAAGCATGAGGACTTCTGATTCCCTGGCAGAGGAAAGTTCCTATTTCTATGCTGAGATCATGAGATTGAGGTTCATTGTAGAGGAAATGAAACATGAAAAATACTTTATCATTCTTGATGAAATTCTAAAAGGCACCAACAGCAAAGATAAAGCAGTGGGGTCGAGAAAATTTGTTGAAAAACTCGTGAAATCAGGTTCTACGGGTATTATCGCCACACATGACCTGAGCCTTTGTGATATTGACAAAATCTACCCCCAGATACACAACCAATATTTTGATGCAAAGATCCAAAACGAAGAGCTCTATTTCGATTATAAATTAAAAGAGGGCATCTGCACCAATATGAATGCCTCTTTTCTTTTAAAGAAAATGGACATTATTTGATCAGGGATGGGCATTGACCCAGATCTCTCCATCCTCGAAAAACTCTTTTTTCCATATTGGAACGGTCTCCTTTAAAGTATCAATAGCAAATTGACAAGCCTTAAAGGCAGCTTCCCTATGGGCAGATGAAACGGCAATGATCACCGGGACTTCTCCAATTCCAAGGTTCCCCACTGCATGGTGAATTGCAATCTTATGAATACCAAACATATCAATGGCCTTTAAGGCAATCAGATTCATTTCTTTTACAGCCATAGGTTCATAGGCTGAAAATTGTAATTTTAATACCTCTTTCCCCTTTGTATTGTTTCTCACCGTGCCCACAAAAAGAGCCAATCCCCCGCAGCCATTGTCCTGAACATATTCATAACATTCTCCAAGAGACAGTTCCCCTTCAATTAACTTAATAAAAACCTTGTTTTCCATAAATATCTAGCCTCCGCTCACCGGCGGAATAATTGCCACCGTATCCTTATCCGATAA
>JBFFLO010000350.1:0-3527 GCA_041554895.1 Lutimonas sp.
AAAGAGAAGTACGGAAATTTTATCAATGGAAAATTTGTAGCACCGGTTGGTGGTCAGTATTTTGACAATCCTTCGCCTATTGACAATTCGCTGATCGCAAAATATCCGCGTTCACAAAAAGAAGACATAGACAATGCTGTAGCAGCGGCCAATGCCGCAAAAGAGGCCTGGGGTAATACTTCAGCGGCTGAGCGGGCTGCATTGCTCAATCAGGTAGCCGATATCATGGAGGCCAACCTGGAGGAATTTGCTGTGGTAGAAACCTGTGACAACGGGAAACCGATTAGAGAAACGCTCAATGCCGATATTCCGTTATCGATTGACCACTGGCGCTACTTTGCAGCAGTGATCAGGGCAGAAGAAGGTTCGGCAACTGAATTGGATGCCAACACGCTTTCAATGAACATTAAAGAGCCTCTTGGCGTGGTGGCACAAATTATCCCATGGAATTTCCCGATGTTGATGCTTTCCTGGAAATTACCGCCGGCATTGGCTGCAGGAAACTGTGTGGTCTTAAAACCCGCCGAACAAACACCGTCATCAGCTACTTTGTTAATGGAAAAGATCGCTGAGGTATTTCCTCCGGGAGTCATCAATGTTGTACATGGATTTGGCCCGGAAGCAGGGAAACCCCTGGCTTCTCATTCGGGGATCGATAAAGTAGCCTTTACCGGTGAGACCACAACGGGCCAGTTGATCATGCAATACGCTTCTAAAAACATAAACCCTGTAACCATGGAACTGGGCGGTAAGTCGCCAAATATTTTCTTTAACTCTGTGATGGATGAAGATGATGCCTTTTTAGACAAAGCCATCGAAGGTGCTGTTTTATTCGCCTTTAATCAAGGTGAAGTTTGTACCTGTCCGTCAAGGTTATTGGTACAGGAAGATATCTATGATGCTTTTATGGAAAAGGTGATCGCCAGGACCAATGCGATCATTCAGACAAACCCTTATGATTCGAGTTGTATGCTTGGCGCACAAGCTTCGAATGACCAGCATGAAAAGATCCTTTCCTATATCAACATAGGCAAGGAGGAAGGCGCTAAAGTGCTTACAGGTGGAGCAGCTTGTACATTGGATGGCGATTTGGCCAATGGATTTTATATCCAGCCTACCATTTTAGAAGGGCATAATAAAATGCGTATTTTTCAGGAAGAAATTTTTGGGCCTGTTGTCTCAGTAACCAAATTTAAAGACGAAGCTGATGCCATAGCCATAGCCAATGATACGCTTTACGGATTGGGCGCAGGCGTCTGGACCAGGGATGCCCATCAACTATATCAAATTCCAAGAGCTATAAAAGCAGGAAGGGTTTGGGTAAATTGTTATCATGCCTATCCGGCCCACGCGCCTTTCGGCGGATATAAAAAATCAGGATTTGGTAGAGAAAACCACTTGATGATGATGAATCACTACCGTCAAAATAAGAATATGCTGATTTCTTATGACAAAAATAAATTAGGATTCTTTTAATAAATAGAGATAAACAACCGAAAAGACTGACTGCGGATATCAGTCGGTCTTTTTGATTTTTAACCCATGAATATGACATACCAAAGGGTGGCCATCACCGAAAAGGCCAAAGCAGTATTAGAGCAACTCAAAGCCAAGCACGGAAATTTGATCTTTCATCAAAGCGGTGGCTGCTGCGATGGTTCAGCACCTATGGTTTTTGAAGAAGGGGATATGTACCTGGACGAAAGCGATATTTTGCTGGGACAATTGGATGGGGTCAATTATTATATGAACCAGGACCAGTTTGACTATTGGAAACACACGCATTTAACTGTGGATGTCACCGAAGGAAGAGGCTCCAGTTTTTCGCTTGAAATTCCTCTTGGAGTGCGGTTTATCATTCATTCTAGGTTATTGACGGAGGAGGAGAATAAGGTGTTGAATTAGGGTTTTTAATGCTTTTGTTTTGAATCGGGAATTCGTGAAATCGCAGATTTAGTGGAGTTAATTAAAACAGGCTGTTTTCAATTTAAACAAACGAAATCGTGATATGACCGCTCAGCGGGTGACTTCAGCTCACCCGCTGAGTTTTCTGTTGTGGAGCGAAGGAGAGAAGTAATGTTGCAATGCATGGATTATTGTTTTTGGTTTAGGAGAATGCTTCGAAATTCAGGGTTCCTTATTCTATAATTCGATATTCATTTATGAAAAACATGAAATAGAAGATCTAGCTGGGCTCATGCTGGAGAATAAATCCTTGCATCACTCAATATGTTACGAATTAAGGCTAATTTGAACAATCTAAGGACCAAACGGCTGTATCATCTTTTTTCCATCGATGATCAGAATTAGCTGCTTGAATTTGGTCTTGATTCAATTGAATGCAAGATAAGTTGTTGTTTTCACAACGTAATGCACCAAAAGACAATAAATGACTTATGTCGAGGGTTTCTAATTGATTGTCTTGGCACCATATAGTATTAAGCTCAAAATTTTGGCTTAGGTCTAATTCATTCAAGTCATTTCCATAGCAAATTAAAATTTTCAGTAAAGTATTGTGGCTAATATCGATTTCTTTTATGCTATTGCTATCAAACCATAAGTTTGTCAATACAGGCATATTACTGACATCTAATGATTCTATTCTATTCTGAGTAAGCCATAAAAAATCCATAGCACTATTTTGACTAAATTCAATATTCTCAAGCATACCATTAGGCGAACTAAAATCACTTAACAATTGATTACTACTCAGATCCAAAAAACGCATCAAAGTTCCCCCACAACTAAGATACTGAAGCAAGGTGTTGTTGCTCAAATCTAATTTTTCAATTGGTTGACTACCGACCATTAATCTTTCAAGCAAAATATTTTGACTTACATCCAGTTTCTGAATATTATTACTATGACATGATAATGCCGTTAACAGAGTATTATTTCCTACATCTAATTCAGATAATTGATTGGTATTGCACCATAATTCTTCGAGATTTTTTTTGTCTTTTACATCCAGACTTTGGATCTTATTTCGTGAGCAGTTCAAATAGGTTAAAGCATTATTATTGCTAAGATTCAATTCAGTAAGTTCGTTTAGATCACAATTGAGGTTTTCTAGTAATGGATTTTGACTAATATCCAGTTTTGTTAATCCTGTTAAGACACAATTTAGTTCAATTAAATACCTGTTATTTCTGACATCTAATTCTTTTAAATCGTTATCTGCACAGTTTAAAGTCCTAAGCGCAGTATTTTGACTCACATCAAGTGATGTTATTTTAGTTAAACTACAATCTAGCGTTTGTAAATTCTTTAAACTGCTTATCTCTAAATTTTCTATGTTTGTCCAGCCACAATATAATTCTTCCAGAAGCTTGTTTTTGCTTAAATCCAAAACAGATAATGGGTTACCTTGAACATTTAGGATACGAAGATTTTTAAAGTCTTCTATTCCAGTTAAATCTTCAATATAAGGATATCCATCCCACATCTCCAGTCTTTCCACGTCTTTAATATTCTTTGTCAATACAAAATTATTCATAACATCGTCATATCCTTGACGTATCAACCAT
>JBFFLO010000351.1:0-3522 GCA_041554895.1 Lutimonas sp.
GCATCTGTTTTAATCTCTTTAACCAAAGAAAGGTTTTTTCCTATAGGTTTTACCTCTTTGCCATGAGCATCTAAAAACTGATAGCCTAAGGCAGCAGCCATTCCCATGCCACAATCATTGGTTGCAGATCCTCCTATGCCCAAAATGATCTTTTTTGCACCCTGATCCATGGCAGCTTTGATCAACTCGCCCGTTCCGTAGGAAGTCGACTCACAGCAATTTCTTTCTTCCTCTTGTAACAATCTTAAACCTGAGGCCTCCGCCATTTCGACAAAGGCAATTTTATAGGTATCATTATAGAGATAAGAAGCTTGAATTTTTCTAAAAAGAGGATCTAAAACCTCTACAGTTTTTTTTCCATGCGGTACCTGTGCCTCAAGAGCCGCAAGGGTACCATCACCTCCGTCTGCTACCGGGGCTTCAACAAATTCGACATCTTCCAAAACTTCCCAGATCGCTTCTTTTATGATCCAGCAGAATTCTATTCCGGTAAGAGATCCCCTGAACTTATCAGGAGCAATTACAATTTTCATACGACTGTTAAATAAAACCCAACTCTCTGGCTTTTAAGATCAGAGCTTTGTCACCTTGGTCCTCAACGTCAAAAATCTGTTTCAGGATCCTTTTTCTCTTTTCAATGCCAGCTATAGACAAAGGTACGAATTTTGGAAGGTCTTTCATTTTTGTTCCTACTGATAATTCATATAAGATTTGCCTGTCGATCTTGTCGATACTGATGTCGGTAAATGCCTGTTTTATCATTAGGTTCGCCACAGTACTTGTTTGATAAGCTCCTCCTTCCATGATTTTAAGGATGGCTTCAACCAATTCGGGGGTATCTATGTCATTTTTGATCAGAAACCCCTCTGGTTTAAGGCTTTTATAAATATTTTGAATCCGGTAATTGTCATTAAATGTGGTTGCCACAATAATTTTCGCAAGAGGATGCTCTTGCCTGATCATTTCGCCAAGATCTTCTCCTGACAATATCCTTCTGTCCTTTGAGGGTGGTAATCGAATATCAAGAAATACCAGGTCCCATCCATTCTCTGTCCAGGTATTCTTGATCTTTTCCTTGGCGGAATCACAATCTCCTGCCGTTTCAATTTTCATCTGAATATCGCTACGTTGCTCCATGACCTCGTTCAAGGCCCTTTTATACGAATCGCAGATCAAAGGGTGGTCGTCAATGATCAATACTTTATGTTGTTGGTTCATGGTATAAGGTTTTAGTTGGTATACTTATTTTGATTTGAGTTCCTTTTTGAACTGTTGATTTAATGCTAATTTTTGCACCAATGCATTTGGCTCTCGACTTCATGTTCTTTAAACCAATGCCCTTATGTCTTTTATTAGTATCGAAACCAATGCCATCGTCAACAATATATATTTGCACTAAGTTGTTCCTGCGTTCCAGTCTCAATTTGATTTCGCTGCAGTTGGCATATTTTAACACATTGCAAATGGCCTCTTGCACCGTTCTATACAAATTGATTTTTATTTTTTCATCTACCCGGTTCCAGGCAATGGAGCTTTCCTGTTCAAGTGTATAAGTGAAATTTCCAATCTTGCTCTGCTCTTCCAGCAATTCAAAAAGAAGTTTAGGAAAATCCTTTTTTGACGATAAATCATCATTCTTTAAAGCATGTGACAAGTCTCTGATGTCCCTTTCGACGGATTGCAATTCTTTTAAAAATACACTGAATCGATTTTCATCCTTCTTACGCTCTGCAAATTTTAAAAAGCCCATGCCAATTCGAACTGAAAACAACCTGGCCAGTACCCCGTCATGCAGTTCCTCAGAGATCCTTATTCTTTCCTGAATTCTTCCCTCTTCTTCACGATTTTGCTGTTTTAACATCAAATCATAGATCTCTTCGTTCGCCTTTTGCTGTTGCTGCTGCAATAATAAAGTTCTGTTCTTTGCCTTTTGACGATACCCAAAAAATAAAAAACTCAGACTGGCTACTCCAAACACGCTGGTCAAAGAAATCCAGATATTTTTTTTCTTAAGATCTTCGTTGGCAGCTATATAATCTTCTGTTTCAAATTGTATCCTGGTGAATTTATTCCTTACTTTTCTTTCTTCCAGTAACAAGCTGTCATTCAATTTAATATAACTATCCATATAAGTTGTCGCATGAGATGGGTCAGCCTGCGACAAGAGGACCAGACTGGATAATATGTCACGGTTTAGGCCCAATGACTTGGTTAGGTCATGCGCCTCCCGGGCTGTTCGAAATGCCTTTAGGCTATCACCTGTTTTGAGGTATAATTCAGATAAATGCATCTTGCTAATGCCAATCCCGGCTTCATTTCCCAATGAATCTCTTATATACAGCGCCTTGTTAAATTCATCTTCAACGGCCCTTTGATCTCCGTTTAAAAACCTGCAATAGGCCCTGTTATCAATCAGTTTGGCGTATAGATTCGGATGTTGGGACCGTAGCGATTTATTTAATAAGGCCTTGTTTAAGACTTCAATGGCCTCCCCGTATTTTTGTTGTTTTTGATAGACAAGGCTTAGGTTGTTGAGGCTTCTTTCTAAATAAATACCATTTTTAGGTAGTTTCGGTATTAAGTCCATTGCTTTCAAATGATATTCAATTGAAAATGAAAACTCTTCTAAATCGTTATATAATAATCCCAAATGATTATAACATCTATATAAAAGAAGATGCTTATTTAAATTCTTCAAATTCGAAATGGCCCTAAACGCAAATGCTTCGCTTTCAATATAATTTTTAGATCTTCGAAGAACATAAGCAATGTTATACTCCATTTTTGCAGTATAATAAATATGCCCTTTTTGTTTAAAAATAAGCCTAGCTCTCCCAAAATTATAATATGCGCTATCCAAAACTTCAATATCAGAATAATATGATCCCATATTCCAATAGAAATCAGCAATTCTCAAAGAATCTTTATCCTCTATTGAATATTTTAAAAATTCCAAATTAACTTTCTTGAATTCTGAATACTTCTTCAAGGAATACAATTGATTGGAAATTTTAAATAAATAATCAGTCTTCAAGGAATCTTGGTCAAGGTTTTTAACAAGATCATAAGCTTTGTCAAGATTTTGGAACTTTGTCTCAGAAGAACCCTTATTAGATCTTGATTCAGTTAAAAGGCTATCTATATAATCTAGTTTCTGAAGTTTATTTGAACCATTTAATTTAGAATTTTTAACACACCCCACAGAAATGCAGAACAAAATTGAAATAGACAAAAAATATAATCTAGCATTAAAAAGTATATTAGAAGCGATTAAACTAATCATGGGTTCATATAAAATGTAATTACAATTTTTTTAATCTTTATCACTATCCTTGTCATCTGCCCCCTCTTCCCCACTTTCCAAACTATGAATCTGGTAAGCGGCAACAGAGGCCTCTATAGTTTCATCTTCAGTACATTGAACGCTTGCCATACATATTAATATCAGTGCAAACAATAAGCTTTTTTTATTCATGATTATCTTATTTAATGTGTAAAAGATAAGAAAATATCATAGCATTA
>JBFFLO010000352.1:0-3489 GCA_041554895.1 Lutimonas sp.
AATCCCTCCTCTCCAGGATCCCATCCAAACCTCACCATCGTCACCCTCTACCATATTAGTAATTCGATCAAAAGGCAAACCTTCTTTTGAACTCAATTTCTTAATAGTTCCTTTTTTTGGATCTATAATACTGATTCCAACTTCACTCCCGCTAGTCCATATCCGACCTTTTTTATCTTCTAAAAGATTCGAATTGGTTTCATGAATCAAACCTTGCTCCGTTCCAATATGCTTTAAAGTTTGATTATCAGGATTATAAACATCAATACCTCCACGCGTTCCTATCCACACTTTGCCGTCAGATGCTACTAGGGTAGCCCAATAACTATCATCTCCTAAGCCACTGTCAGTTTGAAAATTTCCAGGTCTGCCTCCATTGACGTTGATCTTAAATAAACCTCCCTGAGCTATGGAGGCCCAAATATCTCCTTGGGCATCTTCAATCAGATCATATACCCAATTAGATTGGGTGTGAACCAGTTTAAACCTATTGATCAATCCTGCTTCTTCATCATAAGAAAAAAGTAAACCATCAGGCGTACCTAACCAATAAGCACCATGACTATCTATAGAAACATAGGAAGAAGCCAGCAAATCTCTAAATCCATTATCTTTTGTTAAATAGGAAAATTCAGACTTATCACTATTTAATATATTCACTCCACCTCCTGAAGAAATCCAAATCTCCCCTGAATCATTTTGAAAAAATGAACCCACAAAATCATCTAAAAGACCATCTTTCTTGGTCAATTGGGTATTTTTACCAGCCTTCAAATCTATTATATTTACTCCACCACCCGATGAGAGCCATATCAACCCGTCTTTGTCTTGAAAAGGAGTAATACTAAAATCTCCTAATAAACCCTGTTCAACACCAAAGCGTTTAATTGTTTTTGCTTCAAAATCTAAAATATTATACCCTCCATTAATAAGAGAATACCAAAAAACACCGTCACTTGTCTCGATCATTTGATGTCTGTTCGTTTGATTAAACGAACTGTTCATTTCATGTATAAGTTTGGAGTCAAAATCGATCATGAAAATAGCTTCTCCTTCACCATGTACCCATAACCTTCCCTTAGAATCTTGAAATAGATCCGTTACACCCGAAGCCTCAAGTCCCTGCTCCAAACCATAAATAAATATGTTTTCAGAATCATATCTTGCGATACCTTTATTTGTACCAAACCAAAGTATTCCGTCCTTATCCTTGATAGCATTATTCGGTACCCCTGGAAGTCCAAAATCAGAATCACCTATCATCACTCCTCTTGATGAGTTAGGTGAAGCAACAAGGGCCTCGGCCCTTACGATAGTTGGTTCACCCAACACAATGGTTTTAATCTTTAAATTTTCCGTGGGTAAAGACGCAAAATCAAAATCTGTACTTGGCAATTCACTCCAGACCAAATCCTTTTTGACCATAGGTCCTATAAATTTTTCGGAAACGCCTATATCAAAAGGTTTACTGGGAAGCTTATCCCAATCAAATTTTGTGGTCGGTAAAGGCTTGATTTTAGAAGGGTCCTGAACGATCCAGGTTAAGGTATCCGGTTCAGAAAAGGTAAAATCCTTTGTTTCGGGTTGGAGGTACTCGTTTTCATGAACAGGAAAAGGAGGTGCCTTTTTATGGTCTTTGCAAGACCATAAGAAAACAACTTGCAACAAAAGGATCATTGCAAGCTGCATAAGTGATTTTATTGTCTTCATACTCGATTTGGTTCAAAATGATTCTATAGACTTTGGCACCGTAACAGCCCATAAACTATATGGTTATCTGCTAAAAATACAATAATCTTTTGATAATTTAATATTTTGGAGAAAAGCCAACATGGCAATTCGCAATAAGTATGTTAAAATTCAATAAATTCCTTGGCTGGGCTTGTTTGAGTAATGAGGGTAAATTGATACTTTGGCGAGCAATGGCATGATAAAAAATGAATCATGACCATTCTTTTAATTTTAAAAGATAAAGATGATTTGCGATAGCCTCCAAAAATTTTCAAGACAGCAGGATTATCTAGAAAAAAGGAACTCTTTTTTTATTGAACACTTCTTCCAATACCACTTTTTTTTCATGTTTTCCTCTATGGTATTGCTCAACGATCAAACGTGCCATAAGATAACAAATGGTAGATTCTGCACCCTGGTTTAAATTTACATTTTTTTCTTCTAATCCGTCAAAGCAACCTCCGGAAACCGGATTATACATGATCTGATTTAATTGATTTCTTCCCAAAAACCATTCGAATGCAAGGTCCATTTTAGATTTGTATTCACTATTTCCTGTCACTTGGTAAAAAACATTAAGAGCTTGAATAGTATAAGATACATCGATGGGTTGTTCACCAAATTGCATGGGTTTTTTATTTTTTTGATACCAGCCATTGTTTGAAATTACCCTAAAACCATCTTTGAAAAACATTTTGGACAATAAAAAATCAAAAGACTCAACGGCCACTTTTTTATATGCGGTATTTCCTGTTGTCAGATAAGCATAAATCATGCCTTCGGGAAGAATACTATTGGCATAAGTCATATAATCTTCGAACCATTTCCAGTTTTTTGCAGCGAGAAGGTCATATTTAGTGATCAAATTATTGGCAAGATGTTCAATAACAGGAATTACAAATTTCTCCTTTGTAGAAACATAATAAGCATAAAGGCCCTTGATGCTGAACCCGATGGCCCGGGGAGATAAAAGGTTTGAAACCCAAGGTTTGCATTTCAAAAAGCATGTTATGGCCCTTTTGTTTATCCCGGCAGGCATCTGATCGTCAAATGAAATCAATGTACCAAGTGCCCAAACAGCTCTTGAGTTGGAATCTTCCAGATTGACATATGAATTCTTGATGTGTTCATGATTAAACTGATCCATGTAATTAATGAAGTTTCCATTAAGCTGTTGACTGCGTTCTAAAAAATTTAGATATATATCTATGTATAACAAATCCTCTTTTTTTCTGAACAGCATGTAGTGCATACTCATCATAATGAGGGCCCTGGCATTATCATCAAGGGTATAGCCCGAATTGATATCGGGTAAATTTATTTTACTGAATTGAATAACACCATTTGATGTTGTTAGATTTTTAATATGGCCCAGTTTAATTTTAGGGATCCGGAACTTGATATTTGAAAAAAGTCCTAATTTTTCAACATAAGTATTGAAATGCTTTAAAGCAACATTTTCCCAGGATGATTCCCTGGTTTTTTGATAGGCATTTATAGCCATGGATTCACGCATCTTATCATTTGAAAATAACGTATCAACTGCTTTCGCAAAATCATTAGAATTTCCAATGTCGACGATGATCCCTGTGTCTGGAGACAATACTTCCCTGATATGCGGAATGGAAGTCGCTACAATAGGACATGCACAACTCATTGCATAGGCAAAAGTCCCGCTCACTGCCTGCTCCGGGTTTTTCGAGGTAAAAAGATAAACATCGGTTGCTTTCAGATACTCTAAAAGCTCATCAAGTTCAA
>JBFFLO010000353.1:0-3488 GCA_041554895.1 Lutimonas sp.
ATTTTCACAGGTTCAATGGGGATATCATTTATATTGGCAAGGGTAAAAATATACAAAAGGTTGTCAATCAGGTTTTTTTAAGCTACTCTAACAGAACAAGGGCCTTATTAAAGGAAATGGATTCGGTTACTTTTAACCATGAAAACATGATTCTGGTCGACAAGGGACGGATCACAGGGGAAAAGTCGGTCATACTCATTGAGAACAACCAATATCAGGGCTATGCCTACGCAGAACTGCAACATCAGATCAACAACCTGGATATCCTAAAAACTTTGATCAACAATACTGATAATGACCCAAAACATAATATGGTCATTAAAAAATACCTCTCCGCGAACAAGGTTGAAAAAATTATTCGGTTTTAATAAAATTTCATTGATTTTTATCATCATATCAGCAGTGCAATATCGTTAGATTTGAAATCAAACCTTAATTATTAAAGCTGTGAAAAAGATAGTAACTATTGTAATGGTCTTGTTCATCCATTATGGCCAAAGTCAAATTAATTCTAGAAACCCGTATCAAACAGGAAATGTGCAGCCTGAAGAACTGCTTATGGCTGATTTTCCGGCAGATCCAACTGCAAATTCACTGGTCTTGTCTGAGCATGGAAACGTGTCTTTTCACGAATCGAACAATACCAATTTTTATTTTGTAAACAAGGTATACCGAAAAATTAAAATTTTAAATGAACAAGGCTTTAGCAAGGCTACTGTAAAAGTTTATTTATACAAAAACCATTCAGGAGACTCCGAAAAAATTGAAAACATCAAGGCTTTTACCCATAATCTAAATGAAAAGCCAGTCCCCGTCTCAGCTGATCAGGTTTTTACAAAAAATCTGAGTGAAAAATATGATGAAGTTAGCTTTACATTTCCAAATGTAAAACCTGGAAGTGTTTTGGAATACGAGTACGAAGTGGAATCTGAATTCTTTTTCAATCTTGTCGGCTGGAGCTTTCAATCTGATATTCCAAAATTATTCAGCGAATTTCAAGCGACAATCCCTGGTTTCTGGAATTATAACCGCCATTTAAATGGTTCTCTTTTATTGACTACAAATCAAGCTGCAATAAAAAATAATTGCTTTGAAGTAAGAGGAGCCTCCGCCAGTTGCGAAGTACTTACCTATGCCATAAAAGACGTCCCTGCGTTTAAAGAAGACGAAAACTATAGTTTATCCAGTAAAAATTATATTTCAAAAATTGAATTTGAACTTTCACGAATAAATTACCCTGACGGTACTTCCAAGGGATTCACTTCTACATGGGAAGATACTGACAAATATCTTGAACTGGATAAAAGCGTAGGAAAGCAACTGAAACTGAGCAGTTATTTTAAAAAGACACTGCCCAAGGAATTGTTCAAAATAAAAGATGATCATCAAAGAGCCAGGGCGCTGTACTATTATATACAGGATCATTTTACCCTGGATAAAGAAAATACTTTTATATACAGCCATGTGAATGTAAAAAAGGCATATGAAGAGAAAAACGGATCCATGGCTGAAATTAACATGACATTGATAAATGCCTTGAACGCAGTTGGACTGGATGCCAAAATCATGCTGCTTTCTACCCGGGATAATGGAATTCCGACTAAAACACATCCTATATTGACTGATTTCAATTATGTGGTCGCCTTCCTGAAAATCGACGACGCTTTCATTTTACTGGATGCATCAAACCGATTCATGACATTTGGCCAGACCCCTTTTAAAACACTAAACGGACATGGCCGCGTACTGGATTTTGACAATGGCAGTTACTGGCGTTCGACTTCGCCAAAAATAGGCTCAATGCAGCTAAAGGAGATAACGCTAAAACTTGATGAAATAGACGAATTAAAAGGCAGCATAGTCATCCAAAGCACAGGCTATGATGCGTCCAGAAGACGGCAACGGATCGACGAAATGACAAGAGATGATTATATGGACCATTTGCAATCCGATAATGGTGATATGATGGTCAACAATTACAACAATGAACAATTAAAACAATTGGATTCAATCCTAACTGAGCGTTTTGATGTTGAGTTTGAAGCAGAAGAAGCTATGGCCAATGAACTTTTTTTAAACCCTTTTTTATACAAATACAAAAACAATCCGTTTCAACTTGAAGAAAGAACCTATCCGGTAAACTTTGGATATAAGATCAATGATATCACCAAAACATCAATTGAACTGCCTCAGGGCTATAAAGTCAGATCGCTACCTGAGCCTGTTCATATAAAGCTTCCCGACAATGGAGGGTCATTTGTGGCCAACTTTACAGAAAAAGACAATAAAATATTTATTTATTCCACTTTAAAGATTAATTACCCCGTTTATAGTGCGGAAAAATATAAGCTTCTGAAGGAAATGTTTAAAGGGGTCATTAAAACTAACAATAGTTTAATATCTTTAGAAAAAACTTGAGTTTCTTGGAAAATGACCCAAAAATAAATTCTTGGAGATCAAAATGGCATGAAATAATTTACGAAGCTGATTCCCGTGAAGGAAAGTTCTTCGATATTGTTTTAATTGTCGCAATTTTGTTCAGTATCGTTCTTGTCATGCTTGAAAGCGTCAAAGAACTGGACGCCAAGTACCATGATTTTTTTAATATTTCAGAATGGGTAATTACCATCCTTTTCACGATTGAATATATTTTAAGGATAGTTACTGTCAAGAAACCCTGGCAATATATCTTTAGCTTTTACGGAATTATAGATTTACTCTCAACAATTCCAAAATACCTTTCCTTGTTTATTGGAGGAGCTCATGCCTTGGTGGCACTCAGGGCTCTGCGTTTACTGAGAATCTTTAGGATTTTAAAATTGGTCAGGTTTGTTGGTGCCACAGACGTACTGGGAAAGGCGTTAAAAGCAAGTAGGTTTAAGATCCTTGTGTTTATTTCGGCGGTTATGATCATTTGTGTGATCATAGGCACCATTATGTATCTGATTGAGGGTGACCCTAGTGGTTTTACAAGTATTCCGAGAAGTATTTACTGGGCCATTGTAACCTTGACCACGGTTGGCTATGGGGATATAGCACCACAAACTGCTTTCGGGCAACTATTGGCAAGTCTGGTTATGATTTTGGGTTATGGTATTATCGCTATCCCTACTGGTATTGTAGGGGTAGAAATAGCTAAGGACAAAAGTCAAGATATTCATCTAAATACCAATTCCTGTAGAAATTGTACCGCCTACAACCATAAAGATGATGCGAAATTTTGTTACAAATGCGGAGAAAAATTATAAGAATTTAATGTTTGTAAACCTTCTTTACCCTTTCTCGCTGATCGGCTTGTATGATCTGCAGCAAGAGTACCTCTCCCCTTTTAGATAAGGGCTCTATTAGCTGAAATGAAGTGTCTCCTGGGTGTTTTTCCATGATCATATTCCCCAGGATATCATACACGCGAAGGGTCTCAACCCTTTCAGAGGCCTCAATCCAGAAAGTATCACCTTGGTTGAAAACAATAAATTCATCTTTCTTAG
>JBFFLO010000354.1:0-3424 GCA_041554895.1 Lutimonas sp.
CTTTTCAACGATCCGCAAGATCTGGCTTGAGGAAACTTCCTTTTCGGAGAGCAACAGCCTGATGATGGCCATTGATTCAGGGTCAAATTCGGTAAACTTAAGATGGTAGCGCAGCCCGTTATCAAGGAGTTTGATCTTGTTCCTGCTGATAAAGTTTTTTTTGATCAGCCAGAAGGTAAAAATGATCAATGCCATGACCAATAAATAGAGACTTCCCTGTTTAAGCCAATAAGCCTGGTTTTTATAGAATGGAGCCTGCTCAACGATCTCTCCAAAAAAATCTGTTTCTTCAAGAATCAACAGGTAGGCACCGGTGGTATTGAAAAGCACCACATAGAATTTGCCATTTGCATAAGTAACATGCCTTATTCCATTGGTCTGTGAAGTAATTGGGCTATGTCTGTAGATGGTTTTGGTATTCTCCTCTATGTCAATCACAGCCATTTGATTTTTCTGGATCAATAACAATTTGTTACGGTACGGAATCATTTTCGAAGATTCTTTGATCTCTTTGTGTTTTCCCAGAAAACGCCAGGTAGTCTTGTTAAAATCAAAAGTCCAGACTTCATTGTTGTTAAATTGTTCCCTTCGATTATCAGGGTTTAAAACGGTTCCTCCGAAAACATGAAAATGTTCCTGATTTTTGATAAAATAAGGAAAACCTATACCCTGAGGAATAATGTTTGATGCTATAGGGTGAAACACTTCCCATTCATGCTGTTTTTTGTCATAGTAAGTAAAAAAATCACGCATGGACCAAAAGCCATAGCCCCCATATTTAAAAATGGTTCCCTCATGTTCAAAAACTGGCGATCCATATTGCATTCCATGGTCAAAGGAGTTGTCAATTCTTATCAGGGTATCATTTGCGAGGGTATAGACCAGGCCACCACTGCCATGTATAAAATAAATGGAGTTTTGTACCTGAAGAAGTTGTAAGGATAAATATTTAGGGCCTGCAGGAAGGCTTTTATCCAAAATAACAGGCTTTATCCGTTTTTCAAAATTGTACAAGTCAATGGTCAGGATCTTATTATCCAAATACACATTAAATTCTTGCCTGAGAAGATCGAGAGATGAATTTTGATAATGCGTCATATCGCCCAGTTCAATTTTTTGTGAAAAGGCGTTAAGGCTTATAAATACTAATAAAAATAATAATCTCATTATTATGCGAGGATATAATTGTATCAAATATACTGTTTAATTTTAGACGAGAAATCAACCCTCCGTATGAAAGATCATTTTAAATTATATCGTGATGCATTGATCGACAATATAGATCCTCTGGAGATGAAATCTTTTTTTGAGAAGGTAACAAGCTTGTTATCTGGGGAAGAAGATGGGCCCTCCATAGCTATGCTGCCTGATGACTTTCCAATTTTACCCGGAGAATGTTGTTATATCACCGATTACAAGGCAAAACGATTGTTGTTTAAAAAAGGTTTTAAAGAATTGCTGGGTTTTGAAGATACTGCAGTAGACTTTGATTTCGTCTTTAAAGGTTACCATCATGAGGATGCGGTGATCGTTAGCCAGATCATCAAGGCGGTGATTGCCAGCGCGGTGAATTCATTTAGGAAAGATCCTGACATGCAATTGAGCATGACCTACAGAAGAAAGCGTAAGGATGGCAGCTA
Organism: Lutimonas sp.; assembly: GCA_041554895.1. Lineage (GTDB taxonomy): Bacteria > Bacteroidota > Bacteroidia > Flavobacteriales > Flavobacteriaceae > Lutimonas. The sequence goes on from JBFFLO010000354.1 coordinate 1,641, forward strand.
TATCCATTTATTGAGTCAGTCATCGGTTTACGAACTTGATAAAAGGGGGCAACTTGTAAAATCTTTTACCCGGCTGACGGATGTCTCTTATTTAAATATCAGTACACCTGTGAGTTGGTCAGTGCGTTCAAGCAATATTGACGAGCATTTTATCCAAAGCAAGATATCCGGGATCTTAAAAAACCCTTTTACAAAGCGTGAAATTGAGATCATCAAAGAAATTCAGGCAGGAGGGTCCAATCATGAGATCGCAGACAGGTTGCATCTCAGTTACCATACCATTGCCACCCATCGCAAGAACATTTTCAAAAAATGTGATTGCACCAGTGTCCTGGATCTTTTGTTATACTCTAAACAGCTTAAGATCATTTAAAAGGCCTTTATCTTATCAAAATACTTTTCCCCTTTTTAGAACACGGCCCCTTGTAAAGGGGGTTGTGTTTTATGGTTTTGGTTGTTCCTGGGAAAAAGGGTGTGGTGGCGGAAAGGTTAAATTTGCCCAGCGGCAATTTTAAGATAATATTCTTTGTTCATTTTTTTTGCTCCTCCAAAAAAATCGAACCAAAAAAATGAACAAAGAATATTATTAGATTCTTAATTTCGATCCAATCTAAGAAAGCTTATTAGAAAGTAAAAGAATAAAAATAATTCACGCATTTACCCCTTATACCCAACACCTACCAACGTTACTTCGATACCTCTTTTATTAAAGCGCTTGTCTTTTGAGGCTTCCTCATTGATATAGATAACAGAATAGCCTTCTTGGGCTGCCTTCTTTTTTAATTGCTTCATACAGTCTTTTTTGACCCTTGTCTTGGTGCCAAAATTTAAACTGGTACGAATGGTTTCGGTCATTTGCTTTCCCTTTGTCATATCTGCTACTTCACTAAGGTCATAAACGACTTGCACCTCTTCCCATGATGACTGATTATTTTTGTTTGCCTGTGTTTGGGCCATGCCGGTTCCAAAGGTTAACAGGAATACGATCAATACAGCAATTTTCTTTGTTACACCCATCTTCTTAAATTTAATAGTTGAATTTATCCATTGCAAAAATAACGAAAAAAGGTAAATAAAAAGAGCATATAATAAAATATTAACATAATTATAAGAATATGGTAATTTAATTTCAGATGGCCATAAACTTTAGAGCATGCTTGAAACTGGTGGAAGTCCTGAAAATAAGCTTAATAAAACAAAACCGGTTGATTTTTATTCATAATATTTCAAAAGGTACTACCTTAGTCACTTGTTCACAGCCCCCATTTTTTAAAAGAATATATCATGCGTAAAATCTTACCAATAATTCCGTTATGCTTACTGGTCTTGTTCACAAATTCTTGTGCCGAAAAATACAGCCTGGAAGAAAAGAACGGTTATCATTTGCTTGTTAATGACGGAGGCAAAAACATAGGCTATTCGCCTGAATCGGGCGTACAAATCCTGACTGTTGATCGCTATGCCTTTAAAGACTTGAATAAAAACGGCACCCTTGACCCTTATGAAGATTGGCGATTGGATGCCGATACCAGGGCAACTGATCTGGCTTCAAAAATGACCATTGAGCAGATCGCCGGGTTAATGCTCTATAGCGGGCATCAGTCAATTCCGGCAGGAGGTTTTCGCGGGAATACCTACGGAGGGAAAAAATTTGATGAAAGTGGTGCCAAGGCTTCTGACCTGAGTGACCAGCAAGTTGAATTCTTAACCAAAGACAATTTGAGACATGTATTGTTGACAAGCGTGGAAAGCCCTGTTGTGGCGGCTCTATGGAACAATAATGC
>JBFFLO010000355.1:0-3416 GCA_041554895.1 Lutimonas sp.
CCTTATGCGGAAGCGATATTAAAAAAGCATCTTTTTTAAGTGACTATGATACGGTTTCGAATGGAGATTGCATGACTATTTCGGCATCAGCTACCGAAATCTCTGAAATCATATTTAAATTATCACAGCAGCAAATAGCAATCACTTCTTGTAGGCCTGTACTTGACTTGCAACAACTATTTAATCCGAAGGAGAAATGATGCGACTACTTTATATTGAAACCTATAAATTGTTTCGTCAAAGCCGCACCTATTATGCAATTTTGGCCCTCTTTTTTATTGAAGCGGTTGTACTGTTAAGTGCTTATTATCAAGGTACAGGAATTATTGATATTGTGTTGGCCAATTTGAAGGATACATTCTACTTTCAAGGCAAGCTGCTTAACGGGAACTTGATTATATACTTTATACTCAACTCCTTTTGGTTTCATGTACCCTTACTCTGCATGATAATTGTATCTGGCATGCTTACAACCGAATATCAAGAAAAAACTTTACAAACGGTGCTTATGCAACCTGTTGTGAAGTGGAAATATCTATTTGCGAAATATATCGTTGCCAGTTTATTTACCATTTTTTTAGTGCTACTATTGGCCTTAACATCCTTTATATTGTCGTACGGAATTTTTGGAAAAGGAGACTTAGTGGTCTATACCAACGGACTCACTTTTTTTGAACACGATGATGCCTTCTATAGGTTGGTGTATGCTTTTTTATTCGGAACCCTTTCTTTGGTATTCTTTTCTGTGGTAAGTTTAACCCTTGCCGTGTTGCTGAAAGAAAGTTTTAAAACTTGGATTGTGGCTGCGTTGTTTTTGATCGTTTCTACATTATTATTGAAAATAGACTTAGGTAATAATGTATGGAACCAGATAGCCTTTTTTAAATTGAACAATACCTGGCAATATTTTTTTAGCCATGACATTGAATGGGATACGATTATAATAAATTCGGTCTTAATGGGTCTTTATATTTTAGTGACGATGCTTGCGGGGCTATTTTTATTTCAGAAAAAAGACATTGGATGAAACTACATGGAATACTTTTACTGTTTTTATATGCTGCTAATGGCTTTTCTCAAACAGCTGAAGAACAGGTGCTTTTCGTTAAATCGAGACTGGATAGTATTGAAACCTTTCAAGCAGATATAAAGTTACATGTGGATATTTCATTCATTAAAATGCCAGATAAGGAAGCACTGGCAGTTTTTAAAAAGGGTGAAGATTTGACCATCAAATCTGAAGATTTTGTACTAATTCCCAAACGCGGATTAGACTTGTCGTTTAGTGAGCTGTTTGAGTATCCATTTATGGTAGTAGACAGAGGTGAAGTAGAAGGACAGTCAACATCGCTATTGGCAATTTCTATTTTGCCATCAGATAATAAGGCAGATTTTAGTGTGGCCAATTTGCATATAGATACCCAGAAGCAACGCATCACTTGGGTCGAGATCAACACTAAAAAAGACGGTGCTTATACACTGAGGCTCACATACCCAGATAGCCAGGCTATACTTCCAACCAAATTGGACGTTTCATTTGAAATGGACCGCATCAGGATTCCACTTAATTTTGCGGGCAGCGATGTCTCTATTGACCGCAAAGAGCTTCGGGAAGCCGATCAGAAAACAGGAAAAATTAGACTTGCATTAGAATATAGAAGTATTGAAAAAACCCAATAAACTGAGCTTATTCTTGCGTTTAAATGTTATTTTTCAAACACTTCCAAAAGGTATAACGAATATCTAGACAGCAAAATTTTAAGTGGGCGTTTGGGTTAACAATCTCTTCTTCTTCAGCCGAAAATATTAGAGACGGTGTTTTAATAGCACCCACATTGATAAAAATAGATTGAAATTGATTGAATGATTCATTGATCCAATGTATGCTTACCGCACCTAAACGCACTCGAGGTTCATTTTTGTAGGCGTCATAAAAAAGTGAAAATCTGGTTTTTGAATTTGTAAGTGTATTGTTGTCAAAGCTTCCTTTAAAATTTATAGGTAATGAGCAATCGAACAACTCTTTTCCACAAAAAGGTGAAGAGGTAAAGGGAAAAATAACCCTGACTTACAGCTATCATCATCTGTAAGTTGTTTTTGACTTGTTAACCTTTCTTTTGGCAATCAATAAATATTTGATAGTGCTGCTTACTTTGTATCTTGCGCATCTAATATTTTCAAGTCCTTATGTCTGGTATTTATATTCATATACCCTTTTGTAAACAGGCCTGTCATTACTGTGACTTTCATTTTTCGACCTCGCTCAAAAAGAAAGAGCCTATGCTTGAAGCCATAGCTAAAGAGTTGTTATTAAGAAAATCTGACATATCAGATCAGGTGGAAACTGTTTATTTTGGGGGTGGAACGCCATCCTTGCTTAGTGAAAAGGAAATAAATCATATAGTCGCGCTTATAGAGGAGCATTATGATTTGGCTGAAGATGCCGAGATCACGCTGGAAGCGAACCCGGATGACCTTACACAGAGAAAGATCCAGGCATTGGCGCTTTCACGTATAAACCGTTTGAGTATAGGTGTGCAATCTTTCTTTGATCAGGATCTTCAGTATATGAACAGGGCTCATCATGCTGCTCAGGCAAGAAGTTCAATGGAGCTTGCTACAAAGCACTTTGATAATATCAGCATAGATCTTATTTACGGATTGCCTCATCTTAGTGAGGAAAACTGGAAAAGGAACCTTGAATATGCGTTTGAACTTGGCGTACAACATATTTCAAGTTATGCCTTAACGGTTGAGCCAAAAACAGCTCTTGACCATTTTATCAAAAGCGGGAAATATCAGGCTCCTATCGACGCTTTGACCGAAAAGCATTTCCATATATTACAGGAAGAAACCAAAAAGCAGGGATATATACAGTATGAAATTTCAAATTTCGGAAAGGAAGGTTTTTTTTCAAAGCATAATACCTCTTATTGGAAAGGTGCCAGCTACTTGGGTATAGGACCGGCAGCTCACTCTTATGATGGTTCTTACCGTAGTTGGAACATCGCCAATAATGCCAAATATATTTCATCCATCCAGGAGGGATTGTTACCCCTTGAAAAAGAATTGCTCAGCACTGAAGACAGGGCAAATGAAGCTATTATGACAGGGTTGAGGACCATATGGGGCGTCTCTCTGGAGAAGATCGGCAAAGGGAAGGACGGAAAGTATAAAAAAGAAATACTCATGCAGGCAGAAAAATATTTGGAAAAGGGGATCCTATATGTAAAGCAGGAACACTTATTTCTAAGGCCCGAAAGTTATTTTCTTGCCGATGGGATTTCTGCTGATTTGTTTTTATTGAAAGAGTGAGATATTTAGTACTTTTAGGTCATCAAACAGTTTTATGGAAGGTTTATTAGGTTTATTTCTCGGCGCTATCATCACTTATTGGGTTTTGAAATATATGAAAA
>JBFFLO010000356.1:0-3416 GCA_041554895.1 Lutimonas sp.
AACCTGTGGCTTTTAACCTATTGAATGAAAAATGTTTAACCGGGTTTTACATTTACGCATCCCAAATGCGGTATTTTTCAACATGCAAATTTTATATACCTGTTAAAATTGATTGGTTAGTGGAGGTTCAGGCTGATGTAGATTGGGACTCATATGAACAATTTCAAAAAAAGGCCATGGCACTTATTGCTGAAAAAAGAGCGCCGCTATGCTGGATACAATTTCCAAATGGCAGCATTCAAAAGTTTTTTGTCGTTTGGTGGGATGATGAATAAAGTTTTCATCCAATAATGCACTGCTTAATTGAACACCCACTTTTGATCATTTAATTTAGTAAAGCCATACTTCAATTATTCCAGGTACTGACCATAAATTCCGAACCCAGAACAATTAAGAAATTTGGAGCCTTTGGAGATGTGTTCACTCCTGTGCGGTTGACCATATTAGGCTAAGGCCACTATTTATTGAACCAATAAACTAATTTTAAGGTTAGCGAATGCGTTCTCTCATCAAAAGGCGGCAGCAGGTCATTATACGTATAAACAAGAAACAGGTCAGATGCAGGTTGGTAGCGCCATTGAAAACGCGAATTTAAATTGAAATTTTTAGTTTGTTCGTTATACTGAAACAGGGTAGCGAAAAAAAGCTTGTTGGTAAAAGTAATATCCGCTTTTGCCCCGATCAACCAAAATTCTGAGGTATCCCAGGGCGTTGGCATTTCTATATTATTATAATTGATGACCGAGCTAAGACTTACGTAAGGTTGAAATCGATATCCCAATTCACTGTTGAAACTCAACCAGGAGCCATCCTGATAATAACTGCCTATCCTCCCTCCAAAGCCATAGGTAAACATGCTTTGAGGTTTTGAGCTGTAATTCATCCGCAAGGCATTCCAATGATGCCTTGAACCTGTTGGGAGCTCGGGTTTTCCTGTTCCGGTAGGATCAAATGGCGCCAGCAGTTCAACAAACTCATTGATCAGTGTGATTGAAAAAGAGCTTCGATTCCTGAAATTCAAAAAGTATTGAAGCAAATTCAAATTATCTGTTTTCCTGAAATCTTTGTCAAAATAATATATGCTGGTCCATTTGGGGCCATGACTCAACAGGGTATTGTTTTTTTTAGGATAAAACAAATACCCCAAGAACGGGTTTATTTTAAAATAATCATTTCTAGGAACAAAACCTACTTCTGCCCTAAAGTCTTTATCCACATACTCTTCTTTCACGCCAAAGTTCCAGAACTGTGTTTTGTATTCCACATTGGCAGCCTGTGTAAACCCACTCCCTGCATCATCAGGTGAAAATGATTTAAAAACAAAAGCTTTTCCAGTCCATAAATTATTATAGGAAGCCAGATTATATTCCAGCCCAAAATTACGGTTGAATTTAGGATACAATTCTTGAAATTCATCCGTGTCTTCCGGATATTGGATAGATTCCTTATTGACAAACATAAAGCCCAGGCTTGATTGGCTGAACAACTTTCTCTGAAAAGAAACAGCTGCGAAGTTTTGACTGGGCAAACCAGTCTCTTCATCACTGGCGGTTTGCATATCCATAAGCCCCATACGCCAATTTTCATTTAAGTTACCGCTCAACCTTATCCCTGCATGGATGGGTACCTCTAAACCGATCCTTCTAGAAAAGAACGGCCTTATATTATCATAACCAAAATTGGCAAACAGGTCTGCATTTTCTAAAAAGAATTGTCTCCTTTCAGGATAGAACAACTCAAACCGATCCAAATTAACGATCTGCTGGTCCACTTCAACTTGAGAAAAATCAGGATTTATGGTGAGGTCCAGATTTAGCGAAGAAGACAGCGCAAGCTTAACATCTCCACCAATTTTTGTTTCGTAATCGGTTGTGTTTTCATTTGAGTTATTATTGGCACTTCCCAGTACATAAGGGATGATCGAAAAATTAATACCTGTTGGAGGCGGGGCTTCATCCCAAACCAAAACCCCGCTATAGGCTAAAGAAGCCGTAGGGAATTGCCGTGGGATAGGAGTCCAGCTGGATTTCTCGCTTGACTTCAGGTCCAGTCTGCTAAAATTGATACCCCATTCTTTTACGCCTTTTTTATATCGGATAGATTTAAATGGGACTGCCATTTCCAGCACCCATTTATCCTGGTCGCGCCTTACCTCAGAGATCCATTTACTGTCCCAATTCAAATCAACTTTCGACCCGTTATTCATCGTTCCGTCCCATTGTGCTCCCGCAGCATTTGCTCCAAAGGAAAACCCTGTGGTTTGATTGTTGAACGGATCAATAAAAATCAAAAAATTATCATTCTTGCCAAATGAAAAATCCCGCCTTAAAGATTCAACATAATAAGGGCCAACGGGATTGTTATAAAAAGTAGCAGCCAGGTAAATATGCTTGTCATCATAACACATCCGCACCTCAGTAAGCTGTTCGGCTTTACCAGTGTCTTCAGGTAAAACCATAAAGAAATCTTTAGCTACATCGGTGTTTTCCCAGGCATCTTCATTTATTTTTCCATCGATCGTTACGGGTGAAGTGGCCCTTCGGATATGCAAACGATAACCGGCATTTGTTTTTTGTGCCTGCATGCCTGAAAAAAAACAAAAATAAAAAAGTGGTATGAGAAAAATCCTTAGTGCTGAATAACGCAGATGCCTTTTAAAAAGTTGGGTTGGTTTTATGAACTTTTCAATGACTTTTGAATAGGTACTATTCATGTATATCCTATATTGATATTTAGCTATAAATATAGAAATTCCTTAGGATATGATAATCAATAATATGAAGTATTTATTCAGATGATTTTGCATTGTAGCAGGTCACAATACTACAATGCTTGAATGTTATATAAATTGAATCGAATTCTACAATTCGTTGGGTGAATACAGCTTATTTCTGCAAGGTTACCTTAACAGCATTCATACCTTTCATACCTCTTTCCAGTTCGAAGGTAACTTTATCATTTTCAGCAATTTCATCAACCAAACCACTTACATGACAAAAATATTTTTCATTGTTCTCGGTATCAATAATAAACCCGAAACCCTTAGATGAATCAAAAAATGATACAGAACCTTTTCTTACAGGATCCACGTATTCTGCCTCTGAAGCTTTTGGAATACTTATTTCTATACTATCCACATCAACTTTAATCTTTTTTGAAGGATCAGGAGGTGTATCGGTTAAATGACCATTATGATCTACGTAAGCAAATTCAATACCTTTTTTTCCCCCTTCTTTCGCCTCGGCCTTGCGAGCTTCCATTTTCTTTCTCTTATCTTCACGCTTCTTTAAACGCTTTTTCTCCTTTTCACTTTTGTTAAATGTTTGTTGTGATTTTGCCATTCGTAATTTAAGATGTTTTATAATTATTCCCCAAAGATATCACTTTTTCAGCCTTTTTGATAGATTATTTTAGAA
>JBFFLO010000357.1:0-3416 GCA_041554895.1 Lutimonas sp.
ATCATATGAATGGTTCCGTCAACTACCTGCCAGGCAGAAGGAAAATGATCTTTTTTATATCCTCTCCAGCCTTCTGACGTTGTACCGTCAAAAAGCAGTACCCATCCATCTTTCTTTTCTGCTTCGGTCAAGCTATTTGGTGCCGCTACTTCTTCTACTTCAGTTGCGACCTCCTCAGCGGCCTCAGCAGCAGGAGCTTCCTTTTTCGCGCCATCACCACAACTCATCATAAATGTGGTTGTCGCGATTCCAATGGCAAGTGCAAAAATTCTTTTTTTCATTTTAATTGAATTTTATTGGTTTTAAATTAATTATTGATCTTATTGTAAAATACTGAACCTTAGTTTTTTGAAGTTAATTTTTCAAAACTAAAGCCCAGTATTTCATGCTGTATAACATTTATTATTCAGGCATTGGTGGTAATTCCCAGCCATCTCTATAAGTGTGCTTAACCAACTCCTCAGAATATGCAAGTGCATTCATCGGATCAGTGTAATCCTTTTTAAACGTTGGATGTCCCTGGTGGATCTCAAAACCATCTTTGATGATATTTGTGATCTCTTCATTAGGTCCAATATTGGTGAACTTCATGTTTTCACCATCCCATTCAAGCGTCTTGTTAAGATCTTGTAAGCGAACCGCTAACACACCCATAACAACCATTTCATTGAATGGTCCTGCTTCTGCAAAATCAGAGGTACAAGGTTTTCTGTTCTCAGGGCTTTCTTTACAAGCTCTGACCCAATCCATTTCATGGGCACCTCTGTTCCATTTAAGTCCTGTTTCTTCCTCAACTCTGCGCTCAGTTTTTGGAACCGAGGTCTTTTTACCTGACATCAATTCAGGTTCAACACCGTAACATCCTGTGTGGAGTATATCCTTTGTTCCGTAGAAGAAACTTCCTCCTCCCTGCTTGTTCGGGTTTTTTCCTGCCGGCCAGTTGTCTGGTAAATTAGGCTTGATACCGCCGTCATACCAGTGTACATCAACCTCAGGTAAATTCATATTGCCATAACTTCCTCTTTCAGGGAAAGTCAGTTTCACTGACTGGGCCACAGGAGCAGAATCATTCAACAATAATGATGAACTCGCTTGTGCCTTGGTTGGGTATCCTAGTTTCAATCCTTCAAAAACAGGATGCAGGATATGACAAGCCATGTCACCTAAAGCTCCTGTTCCGTAATCCCACCATCCTCTCCAGTTCCATGGGTGATATACCTCATTGAACGGACGCATCTTGGCAGGACCTGTAAATAATTCCCAGTTAAGGGTATCTGGAATAGGATCTGCAGTTTCTGGTGTGTTCAAGCCCTGAGGCCAGATAGGACGGTCAGTAAATGACTCGACCCTTACGATATCCCCTAAAGCACCACTCTTCAGAATCTCGACCGTCTCAGCAACACCGGCACCGGAAGCTCCCTGGTTACCCATCTGTGTAGCCACATTATATTTTGCTGCCAGCTTGGTCAGTAATCTTGATTCATATACCGAATGCGTCAATGGCTTTTGAAGGTAAACATGTTTACCCATTGTCATGGCATGCGCAGCTGTGATCGCGTGTGTATGATCGGCTGTTGCAATAACTACGGCATCAAATTCATTTTCCATTTCCTCGTACATCTTGCGCCAGTCCCAGTATTTTTTTGCATTTGGGAATTCGTCGAAAGCCCCTTTGGCATATCTCCAGTCCACATCACACAGACCCACTATGTTTTGAGTCTTTAAATTTTTAAGGTTGCTGAGGCCCATACCCCCAACACCTACACCAACAATGTTTAACTTGTCACTAGGTGCAACATGACCCAATCCACTTACAGCGAAAGAAGGCACAATGGTAAATGCGGCACTTGCGGCAAGGGTCCGGTTTACAAAATCTCTTCTGGAAATTGAACTCTTTTTGTCATTTTTACTCATAATATTATATAACTTAATTAATTAGAAAAAATCGGTGATCTGTTTTTATTTATACTTCAACTTAAATTTATCCAAATACTATTATTCTGCTCTATTACTCCAGCATACATAATCCATATTAACTATATGAAAATCAATATCTAACTCTTGAAGCTCATGTTTTACACGAAAGGTAAATATACTAACTTATACTTAAAAACTATTATTTCTTTGTCGGAAATATATCTTATAAGCCCACTTAAAATATTACCCCTTAAGTCTTTAAAACAATTGGCTTACTTATTAATTCAATTCTCTGATCCTAATATTTCGAAACCATACCCCATGGGCATGATCCTGTAATCCAATATGCCCCTTTTGTGTAATTCCAAAACCTTCCCAATCCTTAAACTTTGAATCTTTAACCAAGGCATCCCAAGCTTCTCCGTTAACCGGGAATTTTGCGACCTCCTGATCGTTTAAAGTTACACTGCCCTGGTTGTTATCATGGTCGATCCTGATCAAAAAATGGTTCCATTCGCCTGCTTTGTTGGCGACATCCTTTTCAATGCCAACAATACCAAAAATGGCTCCTGACATCTGTTGCTTATCCGTAAAATCCGGAATATTGGTATAATCCCTTATTTGGACCTCAGGTGCCGTCATATAGGGAACAACATATTTCTCATCTTCAAGAACTCCATAAAAAACCCCACTATTGCCATCTACTGAGATCTTCCAATCCAATGATAATTCGAAGTTCTTAAAAGTATCATCCGTAATTAGGTTATTGATTCCCTGGTTCTTGTCAGGATCAGGCTTGTAGAACATGACGCCCTCTTTTATTTGCCATTGACTCGAAATCGTATCCTGTAAATAAGTGTGCCATCCCTTAAAACTTTCACCATCGAACAGATCGGCCCAGCCCTCATCATCATTTACACTGATTTCCTCAGGCAGATCAGCCTTCTTTACTTCCTTTTTACATCCGAAGGCCAGGAAAATTACCACCAATGGAATCAAATATTTTTTCATAGTGTTTTCTTTATTTTTTCAAGAATGATCGGTCGAGATCCTTCCATACATTGCCTTCAGCATTTGATGCAACCGTTTGTTCAATAAAATTCATGCCTCTAAGGCCATCCATTATCGTTGGAAATTCCCCCGAATCATACGGTTCTCCTTTGATAGCTCTGGCCACTCCTTTGTAAATATTGCCCATGGCATCAAATATCCCTTCCGGGTGTCCTGGGGGTAATTTGGTCCCGTCGAGCGATAAACTGCTATTGTAAAAATGACCTGGTTTGAGTACTTTTAAGGCTTGGCCTTCTTCCATCAGAGATACATAGTTTGGGTTCTCCTGATCCCATTTGATTCCGGCTTTTTCTCCGTAAATTTTCACGATAAAACTATTCTCCTCCCCTGTGGCGATCTGACTCGTCCTGATCACGCCCTTTACCCCATCAGCGCACCTGATCAAAACTGTTCCGTCAATATCCATTTTATTATCCTCATATAAATAG